>CAZUXQ010000161.1:0-4445 GCA_964624425.1 uncultured Sutterella sp. | reverse complement strand
ACGCGAGCTCATTCCCGCCATGGGGTGCACCGAACCGATTGCCTTGAGCTATGCCGCCGCGGCGGCCGCGCAGCGCTTGGGCGGCTTCCCGGATTCGATCGACGTCGAGGTATCGGCCAACATCGTCAAGAACGTCAAAAGCGTGGTCGTGCCCAATACGGGCGGTCTCGTCGGCATCGAGGCCGCAGCGGTCGCCGGGTTCGTTTCCGCAAACGCCGATGCGAAGCTTGAAGTGCTTGCGCGCATCAATGCTGAAGAGCGCGAAGAAATCCGAAGGCGCGTCGAGACGACGCCCATCCGAATCATTCCGACGAAGGAGCCCGACGTCTTCTTCATTAAGGTGACGGGCGCGCGCGGCGGCAAAACGGTTTCGGTCACGATCCGCACTTCGCACGCGAACATCACCCGCATTGCGGCGGACGGCAGGACCGAATACGAAAACGGAGATCATCCCTGCGCGGAGCCGCCCGCCGAATCGGCTTGGTCCGTGTCCGCTCTGATCGATGCCGCCCGCAGAATGCCGCTCCGGCGCGTCGAAAAGCTTCTCGTCCGTCAGCTCGAATGCAACAAGGCGATTGCCGAAGAAGGCCTCGCGGGCAGCTGGGGCGCCTCGATCGGGAAGCTTCTCATGCAGCGCCGCCCCAAAGATCCGCAGACCATTGCGCGAGCCATGGCGGCCGCAGCGTCGGATGCCCGCATGAACGGCTGCGAACTGCCCGTCGTGATCGTTTCGGGTTCGGGCAATCAGGGCATTGCGGCAAGCGTGCCTGTTCTTGTTTTCGCCGAGCACCTCGGCATCGAAGGCGAAGGCCTCCTTCGCGCGCTTCTTCTTTCGGATCTCATCACGATCTGCATCAAGCAAGGCGTGGGCAGGCTCTCCGCGTACTGCGGAGCCGTGTGTGCCGGTGCGGGGGCAGGCGCAGGAATAGCCATGCTGCTCGGCATGGACGACAAGAAGATCGAGGATGTCGTCTCGAATGCGCTCGCGATTACGTCCGGCATGATCTGCGACGGCGCGAAGGCTTCGTGCGCCTCGAAGATCGCGCAGGCGGTCGAAGGCGCCATGATCGCTCTCGACATGGTTCGGAACGGAGCCGTCTTTGCGGCGGGCGACGGCATCGTGCAGAAATCGATCGACGACACCGTCCGCGCGGTGGGCCGCATCGCGAGCCGCGGCATGGTCTCGACCGACAAGGTGATCATCGACGCAATGCTCGGCCGCTGATCGGCGGATAATCCCGGACCGACAAGAAAGCGGCGCGTGCAGGAGCAGTCCGAAACGTGCGCCGTCTCAATTTCTGCTGCGTTCGGGATGGCTGCCGCCGATCACGTCTTGCGGCGCCTTTCGGCGAAGAAGGCGGCGAGAAGCGCTTCGGCTTCAGCAGAAAGAATGCCGCCGTCGATCCTCGGGCGATGATTGACGCCCGGAATTGCGAAGAGGGCGAGAGCGCCTTCCAAAGCGCCGCGCCGCTCGTCCGGCGCGCCGTAGACGATGCGCCGGCAGCGGGCTTCCGCAATGGCGCCCGCGCACATGGGGCACGGCTCAAGGGTGGCATAAAGGGTCGTGCCCGTGAGGCGGTGGCGGCCGAGCTTTCGCGCGGCTTCGCGAAGCGCGAGAACTTCGGCGTGCGCCGTCGGATCACGGTCGCGCAGCGTGCGGTTGTGCGCGCGCGCAAGCACCTCGCCCGACTCGCCGGCCAAAACAGCTCCCACGGGAACTTCGCCGGCCGCTGCGGCTGAAGCCGCCTCTTCGAGCGCCATGCGCATGAAGCGCTCGTCGGCTTCGCGGTCGGCCTTCGGCGCGCTGCTGTTGACTTCCTGATTCTTCTTCTGCATGGCCGCACGGTGATGCGCGCGGCGCAGGGCGAGAGTTTCGCGGGCCGCTTCGAGTTCGTCTGCGAGGCGCTTCTCGGCGACGCCGGGCAGAAGCGTCATCCGCGCTTTGTATGCCCTGCCGCCCTTCGCGGCGCCGCGCGCCTCCTTCAGAAGGCCGTCTGCGAGCGCCCGCTCGAGAAATTCTTCGGGAGAGCTCCTGAGCCACGAGCCGGGACCGCTCAGGAAGCGTGCGAAATGACCGAGAAGCGCCGCTTTTTCGACGGGCTCGCCGTCGGCGAGGCTCGCCGCGTTCTCTTTGAAGAGTCCCAGCAGCGCGGCGCCCGAAACGACGCGGACGTCGTCGGGCCGGCGGCGCTCGAGCGACGCAAGGGTGCTTCCCGAGCGGATGGAAAGTTCCGCGAAGCGCTTGATGTCGGCGAGCGAATAGTCGGAGGAAAAGAACTGGCACATGAATTTCGGCGCGATCGGATTCGCGTGCCGCTCGAAGCGCCTACAATCAGCAAACTCGGAGCGCGCCGCTCGGAAGTCGGGCGGGCGCTGAAGATTGAGGCGGCTCTTGACGGCTGCGGGAGGAAAAAATGTTGAAGAACGCCCTCAACGGCAGGAACGATAAGGAATTTTCGCTTTCCGCGCAAAAGATGAAGCTCGCCGCGTGCGCGCTGCTGAGCCTTGCGGCCGCTGCGCCTGCGGCGGCGTCGACCGAAAGCGGCGAGCTCGCGCAGTGCTTCTTGGAAAACGCTTCCGGCGCCGACCTCGACGTCATGGTTCAGTGGGCGTACGTGACGATCGGAAGGACGCAGGCCGCGCAGCGAATTCAGAAGATTCCGGAAGCGAAGGCGAAAGCCGTTGAGCAGAACGCGCAGAAGGCGCTGGCGAATCTCGTCGCGAAGCGCTGCGCCAAGCCTGCATTGAAGCTCCTCGCGAAGGATCCGAAGAACGGCCTGCAGGATGCGCTGGAATCGTTCGCCGTGATGCTCGCGAAGAAGGAGGCCGCAAAGCGTTCGTCTCCCGTCCTGCCGCTCACGATTACGGATCTGCTGCGCAGGTAGGCCTTTCCCCAATGCGTTTGAATGCGAGTCGAGCAGCATGACCGAAACTGCCTTTTCCGGCGCTTCTTTTGAACCGTCGTTCGTTCCGCCCGCTGAGTGGACCGGAAGGCGCATCGCCGTTGCGGCGCCTTCCCATCAGTTTCTCGCCGAAGACTGGACGATCAGCCACGCGAGGCGCGAGCGCGGACTCGCGGCGCTTCGCGGGCTCGGCTTCGACATTGCGCTGATGGGAGGCGCGCTCGCGCAGCAGGGCCGCTTTGCGGGTTCGGACGAGCGCCGCGCCGCAGACTTCGAGGCGGCGCTCGAGATGCCGGGCGTCGACCTCGTGATGCCGATCCGAGGCGGCTACGGAATGACGCGCGTGCTGCCGCTTCTCGACTGGGAGGCGATCGGCCGGGCGTCGACGCCGGCCGTGGGCTTTTCGGACTTCACGGCCTTCGGCCTTGCGCTCCTTGCAAAGACGGGGCGTCCGTCCTGGCACGGTCCGATGCTCGGCTCTTTTGCCGACAATCCCGTGAACGGCTTCATGCTCGAGCGCTTCCGCACGGTTTTCGATGCGGATTACGCAGAGCGCGAGCCGCTTGTCTTCGAGATTCCGGAAGCGGACCGCGAAATGCTTCTCGCGGGCGGCGTCTTCGCCGACTTTGAGGCTTCGGGTCTTCTTTGGGGCGGCAACCTCTGCCTGATCGCAAGTCTGCTCGGAACCGAGTGGTTCCCGAGGGAGCGCATCGAAGGCGGCATTCTTTTCCTGGAAGACGTAGGAGAAGCGGCCTACCGCGTCGAAAGAATGCTCACGACGCTGCTCGACGCAGGCGTTCTGCAGAGCCAGCGCGCCGTCGTGCTCGGCGACTTCGCCTGCGCGGACGACGCCAAGCGCTTCGAGGGCGACATGGAAATGCGGCTCGTCGTCGAGTACATCCGCTCGCGCCTCAATCCTTCGATCCCGATCGCGACGGGACTTCCCTTCGGTCACGTCGCCCGCAAGGCGACGCTTCCCGTCGGGCTTGAGGGCCGAATGACGCTCAGAAACGGCCGCGTCTCGCTCTCGTGGCGCGGCATGCCGTCCCGCCGCTGAGCCGGCGGGAGAGATTCTCAGGATCAGGAAAAAGATGCCAGCTTCCCGCCGCTCGTTCGCATCGTTTCTGAAGGCCTTCCTCATGATGCCCGTTTCGAGGAACGTCACGGGGAGGACGCTCTCGAAGCTCATTCTCGCTTCGATGAAGCTTCTGCCGGTGGCGCTCGCGGCGCAGTTCGTCGGGATCGCCGCGCTCGGCGCGACTTTCCGCAATACGGATCTTTCGGACGTCTTCCTGAGCATTTGGGCCGGATTCGGGCTCGTGCAGATTTATCTGTCGCTTCTGTTCGTGCGGCGCTTTTGGCGGGATCGCGAACGCGTGCGGCGCATCCGCCTGTGGATTCGGCGCTGGACGATTCTCGCCGCTTTCGCGGGCGTCGTTTGGGGCGCGGCGGGCGCCGTCTTTCTCGTGCCGCTGCCGGGCATTCTGCAGGTGGCGGCCGTGGCCGTCATCGTGGCCGTCACGTTTGCGAGCTGGCCCGTTT
>CAZUXQ010000160.1:0-4458 GCA_964624425.1 uncultured Sutterella sp. | reverse complement strand
GGGCGTTCGAGCCCAGGGATGCTTTTCTTCCGTTTTCGGACGGCCCGCTGCCGAGGGCGTGAAGAATCTTAAAGTTTTTCCCTCTTTTCTGCACACGGCGGGGACGAAGCGAGTACAATGCGCTCCGCGTCTCCCGGATCCCTGTACTGACACTGTGGGGAGCCGAACTCAGCCTTTGGTTAAACTCAGCCGCGCGGCTGAGCGGCGACGCTCATTGGGATTGACGTACAATTTCTACTTTTCGGCGCTTGCGCGGCTCTCGACGAAGAGTGCGCGCACGGGCGTCATTTACTCAATTAAGACTGGAGTTTGAAGATGGCACGAGTGTGTCAAGTCACCGGTAAGGCCCCGATGGTCGGCCATCGGCTCTCGCATGCCAACATCAAGACCAAGCGCCGCTTCATGCCGAATCTGCAGCATCGCCGTTTCTGGGTTGAAAGCGAAAATCGCTGGATTCGTCTTCGCTTGACGACGGCAGGCCTTCGCACCGTCGACAAAATCGGCATTGATGCGGTTCTTGCGGACCTGCGCGCCCGCGGCGAAATCTAATATCTGGGAGATTCACCATGGCGAAAGGCGCTCGCGAAAAGATTAAGCTCGCTTCCACGGCTGGTACTGGTCATTTCTACACGACGACGAAGAATCGCAAGAACTCGACCGGCAAGCTCGAAATCTCGAAGTTTGACCCTGTGGCCCGCAAGCATGTGATCTACAAGGAAACGAAGCTCAAGTAGTTGAGATTCGCAATTCCGGTGAAAGAGCTCGACGTCATCGTCGAGCTTTTTTATCGCCTGTCAAAAGGCGAAGGATCTGTCGTAGCCGACAGCCTGCCGTTCGTCCGCTGCAAAAAACGCCTGGCGAGGAGGCGGCCGCCTCAAGATGCGCCTTCGTCAGGCGTTTCTCGTTTGGCTTTGCGCCGGAATCAGATTTTCGGCGTGCCGGCAAGCGGCCAGCGCGGCTTCACCCCGAAAGCGCGCTTCGTCTTCAGGACTTCGCGCTCTTCCTCGCTCATGCTCTGCAGCCGGGCTAAACCCGCGGCGGCGATCATGGCGCCGTTGTCCGTGCAGAGACGCATCGGCGGGAAGAAAATCTTGCCGCGGCGGCAGCCTACTTCATGCGCAAGGCGTTCGCGCAGCGGCTTGTTGGCGGAAACGCCGCCTGCGACGACCACATTTTTCATTTTGGTCGTCTTCATCGCACGGACGAGCTTCGCCGCCAGCACGTCTATTACCGCATCAATGAAGCCGCGCGCGAGATTCGCGCGGAATTCTTCGTTCGCCGGGTCTTCGGCCTGCATCACCGTTGTGAGCACTGAAGTCTTTAGGCCCGAGAAGCTCATGTTGAGGTTCGGGGCATGAATCATGGGGCGCGCGAGTTCAATCGCGCCCGGCGTGCCTTTTTCCGCCAGCGCCGATACTGCCGGGCCGCCCGGATAGGAGAGCCCAAGAAGCTGCGCCGTTTTGTCGAAGGCTTCGCCTGCAGCGTCGTCGAGCGTTTCTCCGAGCAGTTCGTACTGTCCGAACGCTTCGACGCGCATGAACTGCGTGTGTCCGCCCGACACCAAAAGCGCCAGGAATGGAAATTCGGGAGCCGGATCGGCGAGCTTCGCGGCCAGCAGGTGGCCTTCCAGGTGATGGATGCCGATCACCGGAATGTCGAGCGCCCAGCCGATCGCGTGGCCGACGGATGCTCCCACGAGGAGCGCGCCTGCAAGACCGGGGCCTTCCGTGACGGCGATCGCATCGATGTCTCGGCGCGTCTTGCCGGCGCGCAGCAGCACCTCGTCGGCCAGCGCAACGACTCGGCGGATGTGGTCGCGGCTCGCGAGTTCCGGAACCACTCCGCCGTAGGCGCGATGCATGTCGATCTGCGAATGGAGCGCGTCGGCAAGCAGACCGTCTTTGTCCGAGATGAGCGCGACGCCGGTTTCGTCGCAGGAGGATTCAATGCCTAGTACGTTCATGGTGCCGTAAGTCTAATTCGTCGGCGGCGACGAGGCGGAAGAAAACGCGGGGAAAAACGAAGAAAGCGCAATGCCGGAGATTTCGCGCAATGGGCGATTCAAGACAAAGTCAATCCGGACAGCCGCCGAATCGCTTTCTTTCGGCGGTCTTCTTCTGCGTCTGCCGGACGATTTTTCCGGCTGCGCCGCCGGCGCTGAGGCGGCACTTTCGCTTTGGCCGCCTTCCGAATTGATCGATTCAATTTTTCACCGGCGTTCGCCGCATGCATCGGCTTTTGAATTGCCGGAGAGAAGGGCGAAAAAGGGGCTCGCCCGATCCCAGGCGCTCTTCCGCATTTCTGCGGCGCTGCGGACGGGTTTCGCCGGCTGCGGCTGGCGCGGCGCGATTCTTTTGACCGACGCAGGCAGGCGGACTGCTTCGAATCAAGACGGATGCGCGTCTGCAGCGTCGTCTTCGAAAAAGCCGTTTCGAAAGTTCTGCTCGGGCTTCAGTGCGGGATCTTCATGCCTGCCGACGAGCAGGACGCAGTCTTCGATGGCGCGAACAATATCCGCACGCGCTTGAGCGGCCGATTCATTCTTGCGCAGGCGGACGCAAAGCGTTTCGGCGCCTTTCTTGAGACGAACTGGCTTTCGCGGCATCAAGGCATGCGGTGCGTTTCTCTCCGGTCTCGCAGTCGGGCAGGAAGGCGCGCGCAATCTCGGCAAAGTCCGATTCGGCGTTGATCGGCAGATCGTGCAGGAGGGGCTTTCGATCAGAGGTTCCATCCGCGCTTCGTGCGGCGGAGCGGCTGCGGCGAAAAGCAGGGGACCGCGGAGCATCGCGGCAATGCGTTCCGGCTCATGAGCGGGGCAGTCTTTCCCTGTGCTGTTTTCCAAAAGTCGGCGGCTTTCTTCTGAAAGTCTGCACGCGCTCCCTTCGGGCAGCCGGAGAAGAATGCGCGGACAAACGCTCAGGAGGCCGAAAAAAGTCGGCCCTTAAGCATTGAGGAACTCTGTTTTTTGTGAGAAAATCCGCGTTTCGAACTCGTCTGCATCGTGTCCCGGAACAGGACGCAGACGATTTTTGCCGATAAATTCCGGGTCATCACAAATCCAGGTGTCTAATGCCTACCATTCGCGTTAAAGAAAACGAACCTTTTGAGGTTGCTCTTCGCCGCTTCAAGCGCACGATCGAAAAGTCCGGCCTTCTCACGGAACTTCGCGCCCGCGAATTCTATGAAAAGCCTACGGCTGAGCGCAAGCGCAAGAAGGCCGGCGCCGTCAAGCGCCACTACAAGCGTCTTCGCAGCATGATGCTCCCGAAGAAGCTCTACTAAATTCCCGCGCTCCGAGTCTGGCGGTGCTTCAGCTCCGATGCCCCCGAGGGGCGGCTTTTTGCAAGAGAGCCGAAATCGAGCGGCAAAAATCGTTCTTCCCGATCGGAAGATGAAGGTATTCAATTTCTAGCCTCACGAAGGATGGTGATGATTAAGGACAGAATCCGCGAAGATATGAAAGCCGCCATGCGCGCGCATGACGCCGCTCGTCTGAGCACGATTCGCTTGCTCCTTGCCGCAATCAGGCAGCGTGAGATCGATGAGCAGACCGAAGCTGCGGACAACAAGGTCATGGAAGTGATCGCCAAGATGGTGAAGCAGCGCAGGGATTCCGCTGCGCAGTACGCCGCCGGCGGCCGCGAAGACCTCGCGAAGTCCGAACAGGCAGAGATCGACGTGCTCTCGGCCTATCTTCCTCGGCAGCTCTCCGACAACGAGGTCGCGGCGATCATTGAGGAAGCGCTGGCCGAAGTCGCCAAGACCGGCGTGCAGGGCATGGCTGCCATGGGCAAAGTCATGGCGATCGTCAAGCCTCGCGTTTCCGGCCGCGCCGATCTCGGCAAAGTGTCCGGTCAGATCAAGGCTCGGCTGACGGCCTGATCGTCGAACCGGCCGGCTTGCTCAGACATTCGAGCGGCTTTCATGTCAGACGCCTCGAAGCGCGAGCTTCAGCGAGCGTCGAGAAGAGATCCCCGTCGAGCAATCGCCGGGGATTCTTTCGCTTTTGGGAAACGGCTTTTGCATGCGCGAACGGCGGCCGCAGGGCATTCTTCGAGTAAAATCCCAATCGCCCATTCATTCGCATCGCCGCCAGCAGCATGATTCCAGAGAGCTTCATTGCCGGTCTTCTCGACCGCGCCGACATCGTCGACGTGGTGGAGCGGTATGTGCCCCTCAAGAAGAGCGGGCGCAACTACACGGCATGCTGTCCCTTCCACAAGGAAAAGACGCCGTCCTTCTCGGTGAGCCCGTCGAAGCAGTTCTTCAAGTGCTTCGGCTGCGGCAAGGCCGGCAATGCCATCGGCTTCATTATGGAGATGGAGCGCCTCGAATTTCCGGAGGCCGTCGAACGCCTCGCGAGAATGTACGGACTTGATGTGCCGCAGGATCGCTCGCCTGCGAAGCAGAAGGCTCGCGAGAGCGCGAAGACGCTCTCCGAATACATGCTCGAAGCGG
>CAZUXQ010000159.1:1158-4469 GCA_964624425.1 uncultured Sutterella sp. | reverse complement strand
CCATGAGGCGCGCACGTTCGACGGGGACTTCCTGGTGCGTGACGAGCATCACGACGCCGCCCGCTTCGACGTGCAGGCCGATGAGGTCCGCGAGATTGGCGACGCCGCGGACGTCCAAAGCCGTGAACGGTTCGTCGAGAACCCAGAGCGGCACGCATTCCGAAAGCCAGAGGCGCGCAAGCGCCGCGCGGCGGCGCTGCCCCTGCGAAAGCTGTCCGGCAGGCGATTCGATGAAGTTCGAAAGGCCTACGGCAGCAAGCGCGTCGAGCGCCTGCGATTCGGTGGCCTTCAGAGACGCAATCCTCGCATTCACCATCACGTTCTCGATCACCGACAAGTCGTCCTTGACGCCGTTGCGGTGGCCGATGTAGCAAAGCTCGCGCCAAAAGTCCTGAGCAGCCCTGAGAATCGGCGTGCCGCGCCAGCAGACGTCGCCTTCGGTCGGACGCATGAGCCCGGTCACCAAGCGAAGGAGCGTCGTCTTGCCGGCGCCCGTCGAGCCGGCGATGCGCACGAGCGTGCCCGGCTCCGCAGAGAACGAAAGCCCTTGGAAGAGCGTTCTTTCGCCGCGTTCGCAGGTAAGGCCGCGTACTTCAAGAATGGGATCTGCCATGAGGAATGCCGAGGGTTGAATGCGTCCTGTTCTTCGCCGCCGGAGCGTCCTTGATGCCTGCAGAAACGGGCGGGGAGGCTGCACGATGTCAGCGGGTGAGTTTAGGAAGGCAAAATTAAGAATGCCTTATAGGCTGCAGCGCTCGAAAAACATTGCATCCCATTGATTTGCAACAAATTCGACGGCTGCCGGCTTGATGGTCAGCATTAAGATCGAAGCCGAAAGCCGGGCTGACGCAGAGCGCGGACGCACCCTTGCAGGCTGCTTTTCGCATCATCCGCTCAGAAGCGTCTCTCTTTTCACGCCGGCTCAATGCGAACTTCACGAAGCGGCCTGCTTTCGAAAGCCGTCCTGAACGCCGTGAAGCAAAGATGCGCCGAAGCGGCGCCGCGCGATAGGCCTCGCCGCTATAAAATGGGCAGTCTCGCGTGCGGATGCGGCTCTTGCCGGACTTCCGCACTTTTGCTTGCTTTCGGCAAAATCGCCCCGAACATCTCCGCCAACATGAAGAACGCACGTTTTTTCTGCGCCGCGGGCGCCCTTTCCGTTCTGACCTTTGCGCTCGCCGGATGCTCCGCCATCAAGGAAGAGCACTCGAACTACATGAGCCGCAAGCAGGACATCGTGAACGTGGTGGGCGGCATCTGGCGCATCGAGGCTGAATGGCCCGGCGCCTCTTCTTCAAAGCTGCTTCAGGAAGCGATGTACGAAAAGGCCGTCGGCTTCTGCGCCCGCGAAAAGAAAGGAATGATTCCGCTCACGGGCTCCGTTGAAAACGGTTCGGAAGACGGTTCGAAGCCGGTCAAGGGCTGGCTCGAATTCCGCTGCGGCGCCGGGCAGAAGGTCCAGCGCGAATACCGCGGCATTACGCTGCATCTCGACGATCTCCTGGAAGACGACGACAAAAAGAAGTAATCTTCGGCGGCCTTGAGAATGACCGACGCTTCTTCCGGCGAAGAACTCGCGAAAATCAGCCTGGAGAATCCGCAGCCCGAGGCTGCGGAGATCGACGAGGCCGGCCCGGAGCCGGCCGAAGGCGAACTCGGCCTGCCGGCCTTTGATCCGTCGCAGGAGCTGAAGACGCTTCCGAATCTGCCGGGCTGCTACCGCTACTTCGACAAGAACGGCGCCTGCCTCTACGTCGGAAAGGCGCGCGACCTCAAGAAGCGCGTCTCGTCCTACTTTCGAAAGACGGAACTCTCGGCGCGCATCGCGCTCATGGCGAGCCAAATCGCAAGACTCGAAACGACCGTCACGCGCTCCGAAGCCGAAGCGCTTCTTCTTGAGAACAACCTCATCAAGACGCTCAAGCCGCGCTACAACATTCTCCTGCGAGACGACGCGAGCTATCCGTACATTCGCATCGGCGCTGAAGAATTCCCGCGCATTTCCTATTACCGAGGCGGCGTCGACAAGAAGTCGCGGTTCTTCGGTCCTTATCCGAACGCCAAGGCCGCGAAGAGCGCCATAGAAATGCTTCAGAAAGCCTTCGGCCTGCGCTCCTGCGAAGAAGGCGTCTACCGCAACCGCTCTCGCCCCTGTCTTCTGGGACAGATCGGACGCTGCAGCGCGCCGTGCTGCGGCATGATTTCCTCGGCCGACTACAAGGAAGAGTGCCGCCGCGCGGCCGACTTCTTGAGCGGGAAGACCCGCAGCGTCGTCGAAAGCATGGAAAAGGAAATGTGGGCCGCATCGGACGAATGGCGCTTCGAAGACGCAGCGCGTCTCAGAGACCGCATCGCATGCCTGACGGTTCTGCAGCATCAGCAGGCCGTCGACACGACGGGCGGCGACACCGACGCCGACATCATCGCCGCGGCCGTTTCCGGCGGAATTGCCGCCATCAACCTCGCCATGGTTCGAGGCGGCCGCCATTTGGGCGACCGTCCCATCTTCCCGAAGATCGCCGTGCGAACCGAAGGCCTCATGCCTGAAAAAGGCGAACTCATCGAAGCCTTCTGCGCGCAGCACTACGTCGACATGCCGGTGCCGGCCGTGCTCATCCTGCAGAAGGACGACCATATGCCGGATCTGGCCGACAGACTCTCCGAGCTTCTCTCCGAAATCGCCGGACGCCGCGTGCCCGTCGTTTCGGAACCGCGCGAAACCCGTCGCCGCTGGCTCGAAATGTGCATTCAGGGCGCGGCAATTGCGCTCTCGAGACGCCTTCAGGAAGAAGGCACGCAGTTCGCGCGCCTCAAGGAACTCATCGAAATCCTCGAATTCGAGCCCGAAGACGGGGATCCGATGAAGTTCTCGGTCGAGTGCTTCGACATTTCGCACACGCAGGGCGAAGCCGCGCAGGCGTCCTGCGTCGTCTTCAGCGAAGGCCGCATGCAGAGTTCGCTCTACCGCCGCTTCAACATCACGGGCATAGAACCCGGCGACGACTACGCCGCCATGAAGCAGGTGCTCGAGCGCCGCTATGCGCCCGTGACGCGCGGCGAAGCCAAGCTCCCGACGGTCGTTCTCGTCGACGGAGGCAAGGGACAAGTCGAAACGGCGCGTCGGGTCTTCAACGACCTCGGGCTCGACCTCTCCGTCATCGTGGGCGTCGCCAAGGGCGAAGGCCGAAAGACAGGCCTTGAAACGCTCGTCTTCCCGATGATCGACGGCCGGCGGCGCGAGCCGCTCGTTTTGGGCAGCATGTCCAAGGCGCTGATGCTCATTGCGGAAATCCGCGACGAAGCGCACCGCT
>CAZUXQ010000159.1:0-1148 GCA_964624425.1 uncultured Sutterella sp. | reverse complement strand
ATCACGGGCATGCGCGCCAAGCGCGCCAAAACCCGAAACGCTTCGAAATTGGAAGACTTCGAAGGCATCGGGCCCAAGAGACGCGCTAAACTACTCACGCATTTCGGCGGAATGCGCCAGCTCTCGAACGCTTCGGCAGAAGACATCGCCAACGTGCCCGGCATTTCGAAAGCGCTCGCCGAACGCATTTATGCGCAGCTTCACAACCGGCCCGCGCCCGATTAGATAGATGTCGGCGCGGCCTCTTTTTCGCCGAAGCTCCCGCAGCTGCCCGCCAAACTTCCTCCATGCTGACCGCCGCCTCCTCATGAAGCTCAAGCCGCCCTTCAAGCTCAACCTGCCTATGGTTCTCACTTGGGCGCGCATCGCGATGATTCCGCTCGTCATGGGGATCTTTTATCTGCCGGAAGACATTCTCGCAAGGCATTGGCAGAACGTCGTCGCCTGCGTGATCTTCGTCGCGGCGGCCGTGACGGATGCGCTCGACGGCTGGCTCGCCCGCCGCTACGAAGGCTGGGCCACGCGCATGGGCGCCTTTCTCGACCCGATCGCCGACAAGCTCATCGTTTCGGCGGCGCTCGTTTCTCTTGTTGCGCTCGAGCGCTGCGACATGGCCGTCGCCATGATCATCATCGGCCGCGAAATCGCCGTCGCGGGCCTTCGGGAATGGATGGCGAAGATCGGCGAATCGGGACTCGTCAAAGTCAACTGGTTCGGCAAGTCGAAGACCATCGCGCAGATGGTTGCGATTCCCTGCCTCCTTTGGTTCGACCCGGTCTGGAACATCAACGCGGGACTAGTGGGCGAGATTCTCATCATCATCGCCGCTCTTCTGACGATCTATTCGATGTACGTCTACATGCGTGCGGCGGGTCCGTACTTCGACGAAGAACGCGCGGCCCGATTCGAAGCCGAGAAGCAGAAGAAGGCCGGCATCTGAGGCCGGCGCGGCATCCGGCGCTCAAACTCTTCTGCAGGCCGCACCATGTCCAACGACATTCGCAAACCCGCCCCGAAAGCCCTCGAAAAAGCGCTGCCGCCGGAAAATGCGCCGGCATTCGAAAGTGATCCGGCAGAAGATGCCGCGCCCGCCGCCGATGAAGCGGACAAGGCTGAAGACGCCGAAGAACCGGATGCCGATGCGGCTG
>CAZUXQ010000158.1:0-4491 GCA_964624425.1 uncultured Sutterella sp. | reverse complement strand
ACCTCTACGTCGACGGGCCTGCAGCATCGCGCGCAGGGCATCTTCACCTCGCCCTCGATCGACAGGAAGGCGGCCGGCCGGCCGCGGCGAAGGCCGACGCCCTCTGCGGCGAAACGGATGGCGCCTTCGTCCGCAGCAAGAAAAGCGCACAGCTCGGGAAGTTCGTTCACGGCGATCGTTCCGGAAATGGAGCCCTTCTTTTCGGCAAAGTCAAAAATGTCGACGATACGGTTCATGGCGCTTTTCTCTACGCGTTCGGCTGAATGATTTCGGGAAAGGTTTCCCGAAGGAAGCGAAGTTTAGCGCTTCGGCCGACAGAGACTCGCGCGCCTTGCGGGAATTTTTCCTTTTCCGCCGGAAGGCGGCCTTCGCGGTTCGTCTTGAATTCGCCTGCAATTCGGCTACGCTTCAGGCCGCCGTTGCCCGCGTCGTCACGGCTCCCGCTACAATGACTTCATTATGACCGCGAAACTCATTCTTGCCTCAAGTTCGCGCTACCGCCGCGAACTTCTTGACCGTCTCGGCCTTTCCTACGAAGCGGAAAGCCCTGACGTCGACGAATCAGCCCTTCCGGGCGAAGCCCCGAAGGATACGGCGCTGCGCCTCTCGGAAATGAAGGCCCGCGCCATCTGGAAAAAGCATCCCGGCTCGGTCGTGATCGGCTCCGATCAGGCGGCCGACCTCAACGGCATGAAGCTCGGCAAGCCGCATGTTCGCGAAAAAGCAATCGAGCAGCTCGCGGCGATGCAGGGCAGCGCCGTCGTCTTCTACACCGCGCTTTGCGTCGTCGACGCCGAAGGCCGCGCAGAAAAGCTCCTTTCGCCCACGACAATCCGTCTTCGCAAGCTCTCGCGCGAAACGATTGAAGCCTACGTCGACCGCGAAGAGCCTTTCGACTGCGCAGGCTCCGCAAAAATCGAACGCCTCGGCATCGCGCTCATGGAATCCGTCGAATCCGACGATCCGACATCGCTCATCGGCCTGCCGCTCATGAAGCTCACGACGCTTCTCGCCAACGCCGGCGTTGAAGTGCTTCCCGGCCTCAGGCAGGATTAAGGCGCTCTTCTGACGCTTTTCCGGAACGCGCATGTCGGGAACGCTTTATCTTCTGCCGAACGCCATCTCGAGCGAGCCCGTCGAAGCGGTGCTGCCGCGAAGCGTGCTCGAAAGAGCCCGCTCGATCGACATCTTTTTGGCGGAAGCGGCCAAAGCCGCTCGCGCCGCCGTCAAGGCCATGGGGCATCCGAAGCCGATCGCCGAGCTCACGATTGAAGAGATCGGACATGACCCAGATCCGGCAAAGATCGACGGCTGGCTCGCGCCCGTTCTCGAAGGCGAAGACGCTGCAATTCTTTCGGAATCGGGCTGTCCCGGCGTGGCCGACCCAGGCGCGCAGATAGCGGCGCGCGCTCATGCGCTCGGCATTCCGGTGAAGCCTTTGGTGGGCCCCTCGTCGATTCTCCTGGCGCTCATGGCCTCGGGACTCGACGGACAGCACTTTCGATTCCTCGGCTATCTCCCGATTCACGGCGACGAGCGCCGTCAGGCGATCCTCTCGGCCGAAAAGGCAAGCCGCGCGTCCGAGACGCAGCTCTTCATCGAGACGCCCTACCGCAACGCCCAGATGCTCGCCGCGCTTCTCGAAGCGCTTCACGACGAGACCCGCCTCACTGTAGCAACCGACATCACGGGTCGGGACGAAGCGATCCGCACGATGACCGCAAGCGAATGGAAGGCTTCGCCCGAAGAAGCACGCACGCTTCCGAAACTCCCGACCGTCTTCGCGCTCCTCGCGCCCGCAGACCGCGCTCAGCGGCATGCGTCCGTCAATGCCTCCCGAAAAGGCGGCAGGGAGAGCGGCGGGAATGCCGCGCAAAAGCGCTTCAGCAAGCCGCCGCACCGCCGCAGCCGCAGCGGCCGATAAGCCGAAGGCTCGAACCAGCTCAAGGAACACGGCATGAACGACTTCTCAATGGAAAACCTCTGCCGACAAGCGCTTGCCCTTGCAGACACGCCGCAGGGACTCGTCCTATTGGCCGCGGCCGTCTTCCTTGCCGCAACGCTTCTCCTCACGATTATTCTTTTCCTCGCGGCGAAGTGCTTCAGGAAGAAGCCCCCGCAGGTGCGTCTCCCGAAGAGCGGCGCGCCCGGCTCTCAGGCGATTCCGATCGAGCCTCAGATCATCGCGCCGGACGCCCCCGACGATCCGCTCTCGCGCTTTGAACCCGATCTCGCCGCATGCGGCAATCCGGCGGCCAAGCGCCGCGGCCAGGCGTCCATCGGGCTTGCGCGCCTTCGCGAAGAGGCCGAAGACTACGCGGGACAAACGATCGAACCTACGTTCGGCCGCCGCGAAGCGGAAGAATCCGCGCCGATCTTCGCCAGGGAACCCGCCTTTGCGCCTGAGCCGGCTCCGTCAGTCGATGCCAAGGCGCCCGAGCCCCTTCGAAAGAAGGACCCCGTCAATCTCTTCGAAGACGCCCGTCTTCTCCTGACGCTGCCCTTCGAGCGCCGTCCGGGTTTGAAGACCGCACACGCCGACATCTGCGGCATGAGCGTCGAGGCCGTCTTTTTCGACCCCGATCTCGTGAGCCGCATCGAAGATCCTGCGATTCGCCTGATGCCGTTCCTCCCGGCCGGCATGGGAAAGCTCCTCGCGCGCGAATCCGACCGCCAGACCTACGTCTGCGGCAATCTGCACGCGCAGCCCGATGCCGTCATCGAACTAAAGAACGGCCTCATTGCCCTTGAGTACAAAACCAAGGGCGGACGTTCCGAAGACGAACTGCGCTGGGCTGAAGCCATGCGCGAGAAGGATCTGATTCAGACGGCCGTCGAAGCGCTCGTGCTTGCCAAGTCCACAGGGCGTCCCGCTGCTGCCGTGCTTCGCACGCACAACGCAGTCTTCTTCCTGCGCCTTCCCGCCGACACGATCGAGCTCCTCGGCCGCAGCGCAGAAGCCGCCGAGGCGTTCATGACTGCCGCCGCGCAGACGCCGCAGGGCGACGGACTCTCGGCCTCGACCTACGCCGAACTGATGGCCGTCAGCCTCTCGAAGCGCCATCCCAAAGCGCGAAGCCGGGGAAGCAGCCTCGGCGAAGCGCTGCACGAAGAGATGCTTCGCTGATTGACCGACATTCAGCAAAAGCAGGATCCCCAAGCTTTTGATCAGAGAGTCATTCGTGCCAAAATCGCGTTTTCCTGCCTCGAGGACGTCATTTCGTCCGAATTTGAGTCCGAAGAGCGGCGATAAGGCGGTATTGTTGCGCTTAAGCGCTTCCCGCGGGCGCGCGCTGCGGCATCCGATGAGGTTCGAAACGGCTTTGAACACGATTCCGCTTCCCTCTTTGCCGACGCATCGTCTGCCGCCTCGCCTCAGATCCGCGCAAAACACATCACGATTGAGCAACCGCCATGACCGAAAACGCTTTCTCCAACGACAAGCTGCAGAGCGCCGCAAACGCATCGGCTTCTCCCATCGATGCTCCGGCAGATGAATTCAGCGCCGGGCCGCTCGAGACCGGCAGAATCGATGCGTCCGCAACTGCGGACGAGCCTTCGTCGCCATCTGAAGCTTCCGATTTTCTCAAGGCCTCCGCTTCTGAAGCGACTGCCGTCGACACGGCGACGGCAGCGAAGAAAGCATCCGCAAAGACCGAAGAGAAGGCCGGCGAAGAAGCGCCCGAAAGCAAAGCAAAGAAAAATCAGCCCAAGGAAGCGCCGCTGAAGAAAAGCCGTTTCGGCCTGAAGCTCCTCTTGGGCGCCGTCGTGCTTGCGGGCTTTTCGGCCGCCGCGTGCTTTGCCGTCTTCAATGCCGTCAAGGACGAAGCAAAAAGTCTTCCCGCGCCGCCGCTTCTCGAAAAAGTGCCGTTCTCGACGGCCGTCTTCTCGCGAGAGGGCGAGATTCTCTCCGTCACGCCCGCGTCGGACGGCATCTACCGCGTGAAGGCTTCGCTCGCGGACATCGATTCCAACCTCGCCGCCGCAACGATTTTCTACGAAGACAAGCGCTTCTACCTGCATCCCGGCTTTGATGCCGCCGCTCTTCTGAGAGGCGCGTTCTCAACCTTGGCGGGAAATCGCCCGATCGGCGCTTCCACGATCACGATGCAGCTCGCGCGCATGCAGCTTCATCTCGACACGCGCGCCATCGAGGGCAAAATGAAGCAGATCTTCGCGGCGATGCGCTATGAAGCGCACTATTCGAAGGATCAGATTCTCGAGGCCTATCTCAATCTGGCGCCTTACGGCGGCAACATCGAAGGCGCCGGCGCCGCATCGCTTCTCTATTTCGGAAAGAAAGCCGAAGGCCTCGCCTTGGGCGAAGCTCTCGGACTGGCAGTCGTGCCGCAGAACCCGACGAAGCGCCGCCCGTGGATGAACGGCGCGATCAATCCTGTCTGGGAAGCAGCCCGCCGCCGACTCGTCAAAAGCATCGACGCGGCGCTGAAAGAATCGCCTGATGCGCTTCCATTCGAGCGCATCGCGCTC
>CAZUXQ010000157.1:3286-4534 GCA_964624425.1 uncultured Sutterella sp. | reverse complement strand
CGCGGCATGAATGCGAAGCTGATGCGTGCGGCCCGTCACGGGCGTGAGCTTCACGCGCGTGAGAGGGAGGCCGTCGGCATCTTTCTCAAGCGCGATTTTCTCCCACAAGGTGGTCGACGGTCGGCCGCCCGCAGCGACGCACTGGCGCAGACGGTCGAGCGGATTCGTCGTGATCGGCAGATCGATGCGCCCTGCATCGCCTTCGATTTCGCCCAAGAGCAGCGCTTCGTAGCGCTTCTCGATGCGGCCTTCGCGGAAGGCGGCCATCATGGCTTTCGCGGCATCCTGGCGCTTGGCGTAGACGAGGAGTCCCGAAGTATCCATGTCGAGACGGTGAACGGCCGTGAGCGGCGCACCGATCATTTCGGCCGCAAGCGTCATGGCGTCGGGGAAGCCCTGCGTGCCCGGAACCGAGAGGAGGCCGGAAGGCTTCTCGATTACGACCCAATCGGGCGTTTCCTTGAGGATTTTGGGCGCCTTGCTCGTCCACGCTTCATCCGTCCTTCGAGGGTCGGGGAGGACGCGGCAGCCCTCAAGGAGAAGTTCGAGGACGGGCTTTGCGGTTGTCTTGGGCGAAAGCGGCATGCCGTCCCACTTCACGTCGTGCAGGGGCGTGGGTCCGATCCACCATTCGAGCGAGCTGTTGGGCGCGAGCGCGGCAAAATGCGGGCCTCTGCAACGGGATTTGTTGAAGGCGAGCAGCACGGCTGCCGTGGGCGACTCGACCGCTTCCAAAAGCGCCTTATTCCAATGCGCATAAGTCAGGTTGAGTCCGGCGCCGCCGCCTCGGGAAATGCGTTCGGGCTTCTTTGCGCGGATGCGTTCGGCAAGCCGCCAAAGGGTAGTCGTGCGGCCGGCGCAGTCGAGGAGGCCGATTGAGCGGGCGGTGCGCTCGAAAGCTTCGTCGGGCGAAATGCCGGCAATGCTGCCGGCGCTTGCGAGGCGCTCGTTCGTCAGGTTCTCGCGAAGCGTCTCGGCATCTTCTTTCGAAAGCGTGTCGGCGCGATAGGGCTCAAGCGCCGCAAAGACATGCACCTTGATCGGGAAGTCCGGATCCGAGGGCTTCTCGCAGACGGTAATCAGGCCGGCGCGGCCGCAGAAGTCCTCAGGAATGAAGTTCGTGCGTCCGAGCGCTTCGCGCGCAAGGAGCGCGATTGGTCTGGGCGCCCCGAACCATGGGGTCGGGAAGCTCGATTCGATCGGAAATCCGCCGGGCAGATAAAAGGTCGTGCGGAAGGATGCGGCATG
>CAZUXQ010000157.1:0-3276 GCA_964624425.1 uncultured Sutterella sp. | reverse complement strand
ATGCGGCCAAGAAAATGCGGTCGGCATTGTGAAGGAAGCCCGCAATGGTGACGTTCATCTACAGGCCTTCATTGTAGCCCGCCGCCAATCGAACCAAAGCGCGAAGCTTGCCGAGGTCTTGCCGCTCCCCGCGTCGTCCGACGCGGCATTGCACAGGTTTCCGGACTACTAATCGGCTTGTCCGCTGCCTGAAATATCGAACGAATGTTGGAAGGCTCGAAAAGCCGTTTTGAAGATTTAATCCTTTCGACGGCCCCTTCCGCGCGTCGAATGAAGCCTGAAACACGTCGTTGAGATCGAGACCTGGGGTAGCTCAGCGACGTGAGGATGAAGATCAGGGACAATGCCGTCCCGGCGGGCGGGTGCGAGTCGCTGTCCGGCAAGGGGATCTGGTTTGATGTGGGCGGCGTGCAGGCGCACGCGGGCGGGGAAGCCTGCGGGCTCTTCGACGTCGAGCACCACTTCGACGACAAGCCGGAAGCGGTGCGGGCGCTCAATGCGGACCTGAAGTTCTCTGATCCTGCAGCTTGCCGGACCGCAGGCAGGCGGGACGTCTCCTTTCGCTTCGGCGGCAGGCTGCGGGACGCCCCGCTTCCCGAGATGAACTGTTCAGTGAAGCTTTGCCTGCGTCGAAAAAGAACGATCAGTCGGGATTTCCGTCTTCGTTCTCTTCTTTCTTTTTTCAGATAGCGGCAAAGGAACCGGCGAAGATGCGGCGTCTTGGGATTGTCGAGAAGGTCTTTGGCTTTCCTTTCTCTGCGACAACGCCTTCGTCCGTGAAGACGAGGCAGTCCGCAACATCGCGCGCCTGCCGGGAATTGTCGGCGGCATGCGATTTATGGCTTGACAGTGACGATCACGTACTCTTTTCGCGTTGGTTCAATTACTTCCCAGGTTCCCGAAAACCCAGGACGCAGCACGAAGCTTTGTCCTGCTGAATACTGCTGCGGCTTGCCGCCGTCTTGCGTCACGACAGAGACGCTCTGCACGATGCGGCAGTATTCCCAGTGATCTTCGCTGTTTTTGAAGTGCCGCTTGCCTTGCGTGCTCTCCCAGAAGCCGGCTTTAATGCCGTGTTGTTTTTCGACGGCGACTACCTTGAATTCAGGTTTGCCTTCCAGCACCTTCACGCCGGCTGTCAACGGTCCGTAGACAAATTCAGGCAGGCCTTCGGCGCTGAAAGGCACCAGCTTCCCGGGCTCGCCGTTTTCAAGCGTGACAGCTGCAGCCTGATAAAAAAGCAGCCGCTGCAGTTCCAAGAAGCAAGATTTTGCAGGCAGTCATTGGCTTTCTCCCGTCTTTTTTACTCAATATCCTTTGCCTTCCTGATGCTGCCTGAACCCGGAGCAGGTCCAAGAATGCGCGAGGCATACTGCGAGGCGCGGCACAGGTCCTGAAGCGCGAGACCATCTTTGGCCTGAATCGACATTCCTTCAAGCAGGATGTTCAGAGCGTCGGCCATTGCGGCAACATCGCCTTCTACTTCTCCGTCTTGGCGAGCTTTCTTGAGGCGTCTGAGGAAGAAGCTGCCGGTATCGATGCGCAATTGCTTCACAAGCGAAGCAATCCGCTCTTCCTTCGGAGAAATGTTGACGGCGGCAAGAACGATCATGCAGCCGCTGGGATTCTCCGGATTAAGCAGAATCTCGGCCGCTTCCTTGAAAAAGGCGTCCAATGCTTCCCGAACAGGAAGTCTGGAGGCTTCGAACCTGCACAGAGGCTCCTGCCAATAGGTCTGTTCGTAGTAGTTGATGGCTTCGATGAATAAAGATTCCTTGCTGCCGAAGGCGGCATAGAAGCTGGGGGGCTTTATTCCCATTTCCGCGCACAGCAAGGAAACCGGCGTCGGTTCATAACCGTAGCGCCAGAAGATTTTGAGCGCTTTTTCCAAAGCTTTCTTTCGGTCAAATTTCCGAGGCCGCCCAGGAGCCCGGCGGCAAGCTTCGTTGTGATCTTGGCTGGTCATAAGACGTCTTGATTTTGCGGCGGACTTGATTTTTTTAGCAGTTAGTATATATTATGAATTCAATAGCGAACGCTATAGAATACGGCTTGAGCTTGCGGCGTCCGAGTCTCTGCGCAAAAGGAGTATGCATGATGTCCAACGAAAAAATCGTCCCCACCAGTGAATACGATGCCGTCATTGAAGCGGCCGGCAAATATGTTGAAGGACTGCGCGTCGGCGATGCCGACATTGTTGCGCAGGCTTTCCACAAGGATGCCGTGATGTACGGACTTTCCGGCGGCACGACTCTTCTTGGCGGTCCCATCGGCAATCTCTATGATTTTGTCCGCAGCAACGGAGCGGCTCCGGACATCAAGACTCATATTGACGTGCTTGCCATTACTCCTACGACGGCAGTTGTCCGCATCGATATGGAAAAGGACGCAGTTAATGCCGACTACAACGACTATCTGACCTTCATCAAGCTTGATGGCCGCTGGCAGGCTATTGCAAAGGTGTTCCATCAATTCGGCTGCTGAGCCCGCTCGTTAAGCAGTTAAGCAGAATCAAAGTGCGTCCGGAGGCATCGCCTCCGGACCGTTGTTTTTTCTCGAGCGTGCCGGCCAGTTGAAGACTGACGCGTCGCGGGCGGCCGTTTTCGAGCAGGCGAAAGCATTTCTGCTTGACTCTGCAGCACGGCATTTATCCAAACTCTCTCAGAATCAGCACGATTCCGGCTTCGGCCGAATTGCCGAGGAAACCGGCGTGCCTGCCGGCAGGGATGGGCGGGAAGCCGCCGCCGAATGCACGGCAACGAATTCTTGCAATTGCCATGACTGGATGCCGATGAGCGCTGTGGCAGAATATCGCGGCAATGCAGCGGCTTCCGGGCAGAGCCGCGGCGGGCCGCTTTGTCTTCCGCGCGCTGGCGTTGCCGCATTCGTCTGTGAATGCCGGGAGACGAGATTGCCGAATGAATGCGTTCAGAAGACGGAACGCGTCTGTCGGCGGCAGGCCGCATTGACGTTTCTTGTGTTTGACGGCGCTTCATGCTTCGGTCATCGACGGATTCTGCCCCCGAGAAGTTCTCGACGCATCCCCGGCTCACACACGCTTTCGCGGAAAGCGATAATCCATTTGAGATCAGGGGATGGTTTGTATGCGCAAGGTGCTTCCGACGCTTGTGGTGTTGGCTGCCGCGGCGGCGGGCGGCTGGCACTGGATGAATCGCCAATCGGCTCAGCCGGCGGCCGGAATGCCGCAGGGGATGCCTGGACGACCGCCTGCGGTGCAGGTGCAAGCGGCCCGCGCGGCTGACGTGCCGCTTGTGA
>CAZUXQ010000156.1:0-4545 GCA_964624425.1 uncultured Sutterella sp. | reverse complement strand
CTCCAATCGACATTCCCGCCGCCCTGATGATGGACGGCGGCTCGTTGAGCCGCTCCCGGCGAACAATTTGGGAGTCGGCGCAAAAATATGGATCCAAGGCTCGAGGACGCACGAGTTGTGCCTCTTGTTCATGCTGCTTGACTGATGTGCGTCGGAATGTTTGGAAAACTTGGTCGACTTTGCGTCGGCTAATGCGAGAATATGGAATATTCGGTGCGTCAGTTTCCGACGGTTCGCCCAAGTTCAGTCCGTCTCTCTGTTCAGTCGCATCTGCATGCAGGGAAGGGAATTTTTCGTGCTGTCCAGAGGCAAGCATTATTCCAAATTTGAATAACGCTTGTATGATAGGTGTTCAGCTGAAGCAAACGCTACTTATCGTTTTCCCCTAAGAGAGTGAAAACTTTGCAGGCGAGTCAGTTGGGGATGGGCTGATCAACAAAGGGGATGAGGCGGTCGTCAAACTGAACGGCGAGCTCTCGGAGAGTCGACCTCCAGTACGGAGACGGCCGCTTCCAGCCGTCCGTGCAGTTCCTGGCGGCTCTTCGAGGCTTTGCAACCTGCGCCTCGATCCTTCTTGCAGGAAATAAAGATGGACAAAGGCAGCGGAGGACCGCAAAGGGCGCGCGATGCATGTCTGGCGCAGACGCTGAGGAAATGCCGCTTCGGGAGCCTGCGTCAAGCCCTTGAGGCCGTCCGCAGCGGCGATCGGGTTGAAGGCCCGTGCCGATCGCGGGGAACATCCGGCTGCATGGATCCTCGCTCGGTCTTGGGGATCTTTTCCAAGAAGCCGCTGCGGCCGCCGGCTTTCTCGACGGCGGCTTCGTCCGCGCCGCTGACTGAAGGCGCGCCTTCCTTCTTCAGGCGGGCGCCCGTCTCGCCCTGAAGCACGGCTTCCGGATGGCGTTTGTAGAAGTTCCGGACGGCAGAGGGGGAAGCTTCTTGGGAGAACCCCTGCTGCCGGCGGGCGCTTCGTCGCGCGCCTGCCGACAGCTTCATCAAGCGGAGCCGTTGCGCCTTTCTTCTGCGGGAAGTGCGTCTGGGTCTGGCGTCGGCTGCGTTCATGAGGCTCATCCCTGCTGAGGCGGCGAATCATCTTTTCGATACAAAATTTCTGACAGCCTCTGTCGATGCAGCGTCAGGCCGGAGCCGACGGCAAAAACCGCCTGCCCCCGGAAAGTACGCTCAATCCTGCGGATTCTTCCTCAAAAATCGTCATGCACTGGAATTCGGTCTCTGCGGCGGAGGCGAAGAGCTCGGCAGAATTCTTCGTCCCTGCGAAAGCCCGGCCGGAAAGTCCGTCAGGCCGGCGAATCCTTCTTCTCCGAAGAAGCCGACGAATAGATCATCGCCCTCACCCACTGCATGACGGGGTCGGCGTGCGTCGTATCGTGCCAGATCATCTTCGGCCGGTGCACGACGGAACTTGCCGCCGTCGGAAGGATTGCGGCATTTTCCGTTCGCTGGAAGAAAAGAGCCGTCTTCTCCGGGAGAACCATGAGAAAGTCGGAATTCATCATGACGCTCGTGAAGGAAAGAAAGTAGCAGGACTTGATCGCCGACTTCGCATCGGCAATCTCAGGAAAGACGCTTGCTCTCAAAAGCGTGGAGACGCTTCTTTGATTGAAGACGATGTCGACGAAACGGTACTTCAGAAGTTCTTCCGTCTCGGCAGGCTCTCCCGTTCCGAGGTGCTTTTTGTAGAGCGGATGCTCGGGGCTGCAGACGATCGCATAGCGCTGAGGCGAGAGACAGAGAAAGTGAAAGTTCTTGCTCGGCGCCGCTGAGACCGGAGAAATGATGAGGTCGAGCCTTTCCCGACGGAGAAGTTCGAAGCGATTTCCGTCGAGCGGATAAACGCAGATGCAGATATTGGGCGCAGCCTTCGCGATCTCCTGCGCAACGTTGGGAAAGACGGTCTTCGGCGCGTTGTCGACGCAGCCGATCCGCACTTCTCGTGAAATCTCCTGCAGGTCGAAGCCGTCGTTCTTGCGAAGCGAGCCGAACTGCGAGAGGAGGCTCTGGACAGCAGGAAGAAGCGTTCTTGCCTTTTGCGTGGGAAGGAGTCCCTGACGACTTCTGGAGAACAGAGGATCATCAAAGAAATCCCGAAGAGCCGCGAGATGACGACTTGCCGTTGAGACCGGCATTCCCTGTGCGGCGGCCGTGCGGGTCAGACTGCCGGACTGCATGAGTTCGGAAAATAGAAGAAGCGATTCAAAGGTCGGATAGTTTTTCATTTTTCGGAAAAGATGCTTTTTGTTCTTTCGAAATAAGCCGCCGAAAACTCCTATGGGAAAATTGCGTTCTCCATCCTAGACCCCTCCTTCAGCGGAAAGCAAAACATTTTCCTGCATTCGTCAAGGATCCCGAGGATTTTCCATTTTTCGGATGCAGAATCAAAGGTCGTGCGTCTCAGAAAGTAATTCAGATTTCTGCGCCAGCACGGATTTCAAAACTTCAGCAAAGGAGGAGGCGCTCCCCGCAGCACGCGGAACTGGAGCGCCGCGAAGCAGTTCATGGACTTCAGAATTTCGAAAGCAGCCGCCGCGTGCATTGCCGCCGCGCTCGCTCTCAGCATAGGCGGCGCCGCCATGGCGGCCGGCGGATCGTCCGGGCCCGCCGTGAAGTACGGCAAGCAGGGACAGATCGGCGAAGTGATTACCAATCCCTACCGCATAGCTCCTCTTACCGCCATCATCAGAAGCGGCGGCTTCAAGCTCGACAACGTCAAGGTCCGCATCGTTCCGAAGCCCGACGGCTCTGAAATCGCCTACAGCGTAGACCGCTCCGAATTGCTCACGCACAGCGGCATTCCCGTCTTCGGGCTCTATCCCGACTACGTGAACACTGTCGAAGTCTCCTACACCCGCATTGATCCGCGCGGCGGAAAGAAGGACATCAAAGAGAGCTACAGCATCTACGCGCCTCCCGTCTACACGGAGGGAAACGGCACTGTCAGCCAGAAGAGCACGATGTTCAATACCACGGTCGTGAAGGTGGACGAAGCCTTCAAGGACCGTCTCTACCTCGTCAACAACCTTCTCGTTTCGCCTCCGAAGGCGTCCCGCGTCATCTGGAACAATCCGGCGGGCGGCGCGCTTGAGTGGTGCTTCTATCCCCAGAACGCCATCATCGACGCCAGCGGCGAAGTCCGCTGGTACCTCTTCCCCGAATCCATCTACGACATGCAGAGCGTCTACAACGGCGGCGTCATGATGGGGTTCCAGCAGGGCGAGGACGGCGCTCTCACCTGGGGCTACGGCCAGCGCTACCGTGAAGTACGACGTAATGGGCCGCGAAATCTTCAACCGCGTTCTTCCGGCCGGCTACAACGACTTCTCGCACTCCTTCGATCTGGCGCAGAACGGCAACTATCTCCTGCGCGTCGCAAGCAATGACGTGAAGCGCGCCGACGGGCGCAACGTCTGCTCCGTTCGCGACGTAATCGTCGAGCTTTCGCCCGAGGGCCGCGTCGTCGACGAATGGCGTCTCTGGGAAATTCTCGATCCGTACCGCGACATCGTGATCAAGTCTCTCGACCAGGGCGCCGTCTGCCTCAATCTCGACGCCAGCCAAGCCGGGCACACGCTCTCCTCAGAAGATCTCGCCGAGATGGACAAGACCGACAACTTCGGCGACATCACGGGCGTGGGCGTCGGCCGCAACTGGGCGCACGTCAACTCCGTCGACTACGATCCGACCGACGACTCCATCATCATTTCCTCGCGCCATCAGTCGGCCATCATCAAAATCGGCCGCGACAAGCAGGTGAAGTGGATTCTCGGCGCGCCCGACGGCTGGAAGGATGCCTGGGCCAAGAAAGTTTTGACGCCGGTCGACAAGGACGGCAGCAAGCTCAAGTGCGAAAACGGCAAGTGCGAAAACACGAGCTTCGACTGGACCTGGACGCAGCACACGGCCTTCCGCATCGATACGAAGTCCGACAAGCGCTACGTCTATCTCACGGCGTTCGACAACGGCGACGGCCGAGG
Organism: uncultured Sutterella sp.; assembly: GCA_964624425.1. Lineage (GTDB taxonomy): Bacteria > Pseudomonadota > Gammaproteobacteria > Burkholderiales > Burkholderiaceae_F > Sutterella. Next base: position 553 of record CAZUXQ010000156.1, on the reverse strand, counting down.
TCTCGAGCAGCCGCCTTTCCCGGACATGAAGTACAGCCGTGCGGTAGTCTTCAAGGTCGACCAGGAAAAGGGCACCGTCGAGCAGATCTGGGAGTACGGCAAGGAAAAGGGCCACGATTGGTACAGTCCTGTAACGTCCCTCGCACAGTACGAAGCCGACAAGGACTCGATCATGGTCTACTCCGCCACGCCTCAGATGGAGCTCGTTGCCGGCAAGGCCGTTGGCGCTCCGTCGCCCTACCTCCAGGAATTCAAATGGAGCAGCACGGAATCAGTCGTCGAAATCCGCATCAACGGCTCGATGGGCTATCAGGCGATGCCCTTCCGCGTGGAAAAGGCCTTCAGCCACAGCACCGACTGATCTGACAAACCTTCCGGCGAACTGCCCGATTCCGGGCGGTTCGCCATGCTTTCGCAGGAATCAACCCGCAAGGAAAAGCAATGAATTTTGTAAAAACTCTCATCGCCGCTGCCGCCATGACGATTGCCGCGGCTTCTTCTATGGCGGCCACGGAAGGAGTCGACTACGTGAAGCTCGAGAAGCCCCTCGTCA
>CAZUXQ010000155.1:0-4566 GCA_964624425.1 uncultured Sutterella sp. | reverse complement strand
TTTTCCGCCCACGGCGTGCCCCTTTCGGTCGCGTTCAAGGCCGAGGAGCGCAAGCTGCGCGTCTTCGACGCCACCTGCCCGCTCGTCACGAAGGTGCATCGCGAAGTCGGCCGCTGGCACGACGAAGGCATGGGCATCATCATGATCGGCCACGCCGGTCATCCGGAAGTCGAAGGCACGATGGGCCAGGTGCGCGACGGCATCTATTTGGTTGAAAAGCCCGCCGATGTCGAAACGCTGCCGCTCTCAGAAACGGACCGCCTCGCCTACGTCACGCAGACGACGATAAGCGCGGACGACAGCCATGACGTGATCGGCGCGCTCAAGAAGCGCTTCCCGCAGATTCAGGCGCCGAAGCGTCAGGACATCTGCTACGCGACGCAGAACCGTCAGAAAGCAGTAAAGCAGCTCGCGCTCTCCGGCGTCGGCCTCGTTCTCGTCATCGGGTCCGCAACGAGCTCGAACTCGAATCGTCTTCGCGAAGTCGCCGAACGCCAGGGCGTGCCGGCCTACCTCGTCGACTCCGCCGAACACGTCGATCCGAACTGGTTCATGGGCGAAAAGCCGGTCGACTGCGTCGGCATCACTGCCGGCGCCTCCGCGCCCGAATCCCTCGTGCAGGGCGTCGTTCAATGGCTTTGCGAGCACATGGGCGCCGACTGCATCGAGACGCTCGAAGGCGAAGAAGAAAGCGTCGCCTTCCCGCTTCCGAAAGGCCTTTGGGAAAGCGACCTTGCCGCCGCCGAACCGTAGCCGACTGAACATCCTTAGGAGAACCGCCTTGGCGAAATCCCGGCATCAGAGCCTCACGCCCGCAACGCAATGGCTCAAGGCACGCAGCATTCCCTTCGAAGAAAAGAGCTACGAGTACGTCGAGCACGGCGGCACGAAACTTGCGGCCGAGTCCTGCGGCATCGACCATCATCACGTGGTGAAGACGCTCGTCATGGAAGACGAACACGCCAAGCCGCTCGTCGTCCTGATGCACGGCGACTGCGAAGTCTCGACGAAGAAGCTCGCGCGTCAAGTGGGAGTGAAGCGCATCGCGCCCTGCAAGCCCGATCAGGCGCAGCGCAACTCGGGCTACTTCGTGGGCGGGACGAGTCCCTTCGGCACCAAGAAGAAGATGCCGGTCTACGTTGAATCCTCGATTCTCGATCTCGACCGCATCTTCATCAACGGCGGCCGCCGCGGCTATCAGGTGGGCATCGACCCGAAGGTGCTGCGCGACGTTCTGGGCGCCATTCCCGTTCAGTGCGCGATTTCGAGCGACGACTGACTGCCGATTCCCCGCACGGCGAAGCTGAGGGCCGCCGCGGAAAATCGATTCCGAAGCAGCCTTTCTCATCATCTGCCTGCCGCAGATCGTTCAGTCCTTCTGCAGCACCGCGGCAAAGAATCCGTCCGTATCGTTCACGTGAGGCAGGAGCTGCATATAGCCGCCGAACCGCGTCCACTGCGATTCGTCGAACGCGATCCCCTGCTGCGCGAAAACTGCCTTTGCCGGCACGAGATGCCATTCGGAATGCGCGGCAAGGAAGGCTTCGACAACATCCTGGTTTTCACGCTTCAGAAGCGAACAGGTCGCATAGACGAGGCGGCCGCCGATCTTGACGAGCGCGGCGGCGCTCTCGAGCACGTTTTTCTGAATCTCGTTGATGCGCTCGAGTTCTTCGGGCGAAAGACGCCACTTCAGGTCGGGATTGCGGCGCAGCGTGCCCGTACCCGTGCAGGGCGCGTCGACGAGCACACGGTCGAATTTGCCGCGAAGGCGCTTTACGCGAGGATCCTGTTCGCTGCGAATCTCAATCGGATGCACGTTCGTGAGACCGGCGCGGCGCATGCGGGGGGCCATGCCGGCCAAGCGCCTGCCGTTCACATCGAAGGCGTAGAGGCTTCCGGTCGAGCGCATGAGCGCGCCGAGCGCCAGCGTCTTGCCGCCCGCACCCGCACAGAAATCGCAGATCATTTCGCGGCGGCGCGGCGCAAGAAGGCGCGCGATCAGCTGGCTGCCTTCATCCTGCACGTCGACTTCGCCGTCCTGATAGACCGACCAGCGCGTCAGGCCTGGCTTCGTCGGCAGGCGAATGCCGTCCGGGCTGTACGGCGTCCGATGAGCTTCGACGCCGCGGGCGCGAATCTTCTCGAGCACTTCGTCGCGGTTTGCCTTGAGGAGATTGACGCGCAGATCAAGCGGCGCGCCTTCCATCATGGCCCGGCAGAGAATCTTCGCGTCTTCGTACTGCGCTTCGATCAAGTCGAAGAGCCATTTCGGGAGTTCGGCCTGAACGTGCGCGGGCGCTTCCTCGATCTTGAAGGCGAGAACGTTCTTCAAAGGCTTCTCTTCAGGGCCGATCGCCGCGGGCGAAACTGCCTCGAATCCATGCTGGCGGGCAAGCGCCGCGAGTGCGGCGAGGCGCGGAGCGCGGGCGGGATGGACCGGACGCATCGCCGCTTGAAGAGTCGAATATCGGCGAAGCGCGTAGTAGATGCCTTCGGCGATGAGGCCGCGGTCGCGCATGCCGAGCTTCGGATTGCTCTTGAAGAAAAGCTTCATCAGAACATCGGCCGGGCCGTCGAACTTCAGAATGACGCCGAGCGCGCGGGCAAGTTCGCTCACGACGAGGTTCGTGATGCGCGCTGAGCCCGGATTGCGCTGAGCCATGCGCTTTTCAGGAGCCTCCAGCCCGCCCCGGCGGACGTTGCCCGCGGCGCGGCGCTCCGTGCGCCGACAAGCAGACGCAGCGCGCTTCGGTTCGCCGCGTCGGCCGGCGCTCTTGGTCTTCTGCATCGCAAAGGCGCGACGCTTTGGATGAGATTCGGTCATTTGGTCTTCTGAACAATGAAAGACGCGCGCTCGGCCGATCGGAGAATGCGTCTCGGAAAAATCAATATTGCGCTGCGCGCAGCGGAAATCTTCAACAAGAAGACCGCCGGGGCGAAGCCGTTTTTCAGTCCTCGAAAAATACCGCAAGTTCGCGGGCGGTTTCGTCGTCCATCACGGCCTTGCCGTCGACGAGGCGCACGCGCCTTTCGGCGACGGCCTTGATGCACTTCGGATAAAGCACGTGCTCGTAAGGCAGAAGCCGAGCGGCGAGCGCGTCGGGAGTGTCGCTGCCGAGAATCGGCACGACCGCTTGCCCGATGATGGCGCCGCCGTCCAAAACGGCCGAAACGAAATGCACCGTCGCGCCGTGCACCCGGCAGCCGGCGGCAATCGCGCGGGCATGCGTGTCGAGTCCCGCGAAAAGCGGCAGAATAGCCGGATGAATGTTGAGAATCTTCCCTTCGAAATGCTTCACGAAGCCCGGCGTCAGAACGCGCATGAAGCCCGCTAGCGCCACGACGACCGGCTCATAGGGAGCAATCGCCTTGATGAGGTCGGCTTCGAACGCTTCGCGCGCCGGATAGGCTTTGTGGTCGAAGGCAAACGCGTCGATCCCGGCCTCGCGGGCCTTCGCAAGCCCGAGCGCCTCAGGTCGATTTGAAAAAACGGCCGCAATTTTGAGGCCGCAGCTTTTTTCCCAGTCTTCTTCGCGCGCCTTCCGCAGAATCGCCTCGAAATTGCTTCCTCGACCGGAAAGAAGAATGACGATGTTTTTCATGGTGCGCAGAATTGTAAATGAGCGCGGTCCGATGCGGCTGGGAAGCCGAGCGATTTTCTGTGCTCGAAGAAACGAAAAAACGCGCGTCCGCGCGTCTTTCTTCTGCGGGAATCTCCTTGCCCGGACTGCGGTTCGCCGCACTCATCGCCGCCGCCCGCCGCAGGGCCGACGCCTTGCGGCCGTCGGACGCCTCGGATGCCCTACGGCTCGCCGCTATAATTAAGAGTTTCTCATCTCGAAAAATCAATCCGTTTTCTTTTCCTCGCCAATCGCCATGCAAGTCTTCCGCGGTCTGCCTCATCCTCTGCTGCGCCGTCCGTCCGCCGTTGCAATCGGCAATTTCGACGGCGTACATGCCGGACACAAAGCGCTCTTGGAAGGCGTCGTTCAAGCCGCGCACGACCGCGGCCTGCAGCCTGCCGTGGCGACCTTCGAGCCGCACCCGAGAGAAGTGCTCGGCAAGGAGCCGCGCGCGCGCATTTCAACGCTTTACGACAAGACCATAGCGATTCTCAAGACGGGAATCGAACGCATCTATTTTCTGCCCTTCAGCCGCCGCTTCGCGTCGCTCTCAGCCGAAGAATTCGTCGAGGACGTCTTGGTCGACGGCCTCTCCGCGCACTGGATCGCCGTAGGCGAAGATTTTCATTTCGGCTGCGACCGCAAGGGCGACGCAGCGCTTTTGGAAGCAATGGGCCGCGAATTCAGCTTCGAGGTTTTCGCCTCACCCCTCATCTTCCATGCGGCGAGCAAGGTGAGCTCCTCGCGCATCCGCGAAGCGCTCGCCGCGGGCGACCTCTACGAGGCCGCGATCATGCTCGGCCGCCGCTACAGCATGACGGGGCGCGTCATTCACGGCGCCGAACTCGGCCGCACGCTCGGCTATCCGACCCTGAACCTCGCGCCGATTCCTGCGGGAAGCCGCGCCCGGCCGGCCGCATCAGGCGTCTTCGCCGTGCGC
>CAZUXQ010000154.1:0-4579 GCA_964624425.1 uncultured Sutterella sp. | reverse complement strand
GCACTGGGCTCCGGGGGATGCCGCGCGCCGTCCCTGGGCAGGTGCGGCGCGCCTGAAGGGGCGTCTCTTTGCCGGCGTCTTCCGTTTCTTGCGGATTCCGCTTCTGCGCTCTTCGCTGCTTCAAAGCGTCTTTTTGCGCTTGCATGAGCAAAGGCGGGTGCGGCCTTGCGCACTTTGAAGATCAAGCGGGCCGAATGGAGACGGGCTTCTCCGGCAGCCTTTCCTGCGCGTTTGGATGCAGCGAACAAAACGGAAAATTGCGCCTCGGACTCGCCGGCGAAGCCGCTGAGTCGAGGCTGAAGAATTATGCCCAAAAAGACGAAGACAGAAAATTCGACGGTGAAAGTCTCGAAGGAAGCCCTCCGGGCAGCGGACATGATTGAGCCGGCCGTGCCGGGAGAGAGGCCGGCGAAGAAGGCGTGCGCCAAGAAAACGGCGAAGAAGTCGGATGCGGCGTCTGCCGAATCGGCCGAAGTCGAAGCGCCGCGCAGGAAGCGCGCCTGCCGCGCGAAGGCCAAAACTGGAAAGGCCGCCGCAAAGGCGGCCGAAGCCAAGACCGCAAAGACCGTGAGGAAGATCGGCTCCAAGGCCAAGAGCGCCGCAGCAGAAGAGCTCGACGACGAAATGCTCGAGCTCGACGAGGACGCGCCTGCCGCGCTCGACGACATGGTCGGCGGGGAGCTTCTCGACGAGGATGATCTTGACGATTGGCAGGACGACGAACTCAAGGAAGTCGAAGAGGCGGAAGAGGCGGAAGAGGACGATGCGCCTGCCGCCGCCGGCAAATTCGACGGCGAAGAGGATGCTCCCTCGCACAACGGCTACGGCGAACTCGTGCGCCTCGGCCGCAGCCGCGGCTGGGTGACGATCGCCGACATTAACGATCATCTTCCCGAAGGTGCGCTCAAGTCCACGGAAAGCCTGCAGGAAGTAACCGACCAGCTCGTCCGTCTCGGCATTCAGGTTTTCGAGGCGCCGCCCGACGAAGACGACATCCTCATTAACGGGAGGATCGGCGGCGACGGCGACGACATCGACGAAGACGATGCGGCCGTGATGCTCACGCCTGAAGAGTCTGCCGGTCTCTCGAAGGATCCGCTTCGAGCCTATCTGCGCGGCGTCGGCTCGCACAAGCTTCTTACGCGCGCCGGCGAAATCGAAGTCGCCAAGCAGATCGAGCAGTTCACGATCAAGCTTGTCGGCTGCCTCATTCTGTACCCGAGCGCCGTCGCGGAAATTCTCTCCCGAGGCGAAGCGCTCAAGGACGAATCCGTCACGGTCGATACGGTGGTGGACGGCTTCAAGGATTCGCCTCTCATTGAGGAGGCGAGCGAAAACTCGTCGAAGGACGAAATCGCGACCGACATCGGCGCCGCAGCCATGACGGCCGAGCAGCTTGCCGAGATGCGCGAACGCGTTCTCAAGATCTTCGCCGACTGCGCCAAGTCGCTCGAAACGGTTCGCGAAACGTTCGGCAGGCCCGAAGAAGAGAAGCGCTCCCGCCGCGCGCTCGCGAAGATGCGCAGCGCGCTCTCGCCGATCCGCTTTTCGGTGAAGCTCGTGAACGCCGTGACGGAATTCATCGACAAGGAAAACGCAGACGTGAGCGAAGCCTTGAAGTCGATGCGCGCGATCATGGTGAATCAGTGCCGCATGCCGCAGGCGGAAGCCGTGTCGTTCCTCAAGAGTCCGGCGCTCCTGAAGGAAGGCTCCTTCGAGGCGCTCGCTTCCAAGAATGCGCCCTGGTCTGTAGCCCTTCGCCGCAATCTTGCGCCTCTGAACGAATTCAGAAAGCAGCTCGTCGACGCAGAGAACCGCGCGTGCCTTTCGATCGAAGAATGCCGGGAACTCTCGCGCGGCATGAAGCTTGCGCAGACGAACCTCATGCAGGCCAAGGCGAAGATGATCGAGGCGAATCTGCGTCTCGTCATCTCGATCGCGAAGAGCTACGTGAACCGCGGCCTCGCGATGACCGACCTCATTCAGGAAGGCAACTTGGGGCTCATGAAGGCGGTCGACAAGTTCGAATACCGCCGCGGCTACAAGTTCTCGACCTATGCAACCTGGTGGGTGCGCCAGTCCGTAACGCGCGCCGTGGCCGACTACGGCAACGTGATCCGCATTCCGGTTCACATGACGGAGTCCTACAACAAGCTGCGCCGCCAAAAGCAGAAGTTCCTGCAGATTCACGGCCGTCAGCCGACCAATCAGGAATTGGCCGACATCACCGAGATCCCTCTCGGCAAAGTCGTGCTTCTCATGCAGTCGATGCGCAGCGTCGAGTCGATCGATGCGCCGATCGGCGACGAAGAAGACGCGACGAAGCTCGACTTCGTGCGCGGCGACGAGCGCGACGATCCAAGCGTCGCCTTTCAGGATCAGTCGATGGTCGACTGCATCAACAAGACTTTGGACGAACTCTCGGCTCGCGAAGCGCAGGTGCTTCGCCTTCGCTACGGCATCGGCACGAACCAGGACCATACGCTCGAAGAAGTGGGCCGCATGCTCGGCCTCACGCGCGAGCGCGTCCGTCAGATCGAATCTTCCGCGATTCGCCATCTGCGTCAGCCCGATCGCAGCGGCACGCTGAAGGACTATCTGCTCTAGGGCGAGTTCAACGCCGAAGCACTCAGGCGCAAAAGGCCGCATTTGAGGCCTTTTGCGCATCCGGAGCGCGTGCTTTCGGGCGAAGCTGCTTGAAGAACCGGCAAAGCCGGTTGGTCGGCAGTTAAGGTGATCCGGCCGCCGGAACCATCGAAATTTCGAGCAAAATCGATTACTGACAGTTGCGCCTTAGGGCGAGCGATCTTCATCGCCGGCTTCGCGGCTGCCGTGCAGGACTTCGAAGTCGATCTCGCGAAGGCAATGGATTGAAGCTCGAGCAGCTCGGCGCGATCTCGCAGATGCTTTTGCCGAGAAGGCGCTCAAGGGCCGCGCAGGCGAGCGCCTTGCCGTCAACAGCGCTCAGCTTCAACCTGCTTCAAATTGCAGCAGGTTGCCCGGACTCGCTGAAAAGATCAGCCGCCCTTGCGGACAGGGAGCAAGGGCAAAGCACTCGGCTGTTTCGAAGCCTGAATGCAAAAAAGCCCGCGCTAGGCGGGTCCTTAAGTTTAGATGCGTTCCGAAATTCCGAACTGTTTGAGAATTGCATTGGCTGTATGGCGCGAGCGGCTGTCCCTGTCAACTGGCCGTGCAATCTTGTCATTTCCCCAGATTTCGTGATCTCCTCGGCCTTGCCGAAGAAGTCGGAAACCGTGTTTTTGAGAATCTCGGTCAATTGCTTATAGAAGCCGTTCATTGGGCGAACCTCAGATTCGGCATGATCTGAGATTCTTCAACGCCGTGTCCGAAGATGGTTTCGATTGCATCTTCAAAGACGGCCTGCAATTCTTTCTCAAGTCCGTCCCATGTCGGCGACTCGGCAACGTAGCCGAAGTCCGGCAGGAAGTCGTCGCTCGCAACAACGAAAACCTTTGCCTCTTCATCCCAACCTACGGTCACACGACGACTTTCAGCGGAATCCCGAGCCTAGCCGCCAGCTTCCATCCGACGGTTCCAACTCTGTAGCTAAACATTCTTGCTCCTTAGCGGCCATTCGGCCGCCTTTTCAATTTTGTCACAAAACCAATCAAAACCGCTCATTCGCGCTCATTTGCGTTTGCAAAAAAAGACTCTTCCGCCTTTTGTGGGAATTCAGGGCACTGAGCTGTGCAGGCGACCCCAGTGAGAGAGGCTGAATCGAAATGATGTCTCTTTAGAGACCAAAAATCCCGGCCACGGGCGTGGTTCGGCCGATTTTTGCGTACAGGCCTCCATCCGCTTCTGCGTCGGCGGATCGAATTGCAGCGCTGTTTCCGGCGGCTGCGCCGCCAGGTCTCCAAGAAGAGGAGCCTCGCGTTCCCTGTCCAAATCGGCATGACAAAGACGGCCCTTGATCACAGCCGTCCAGATTCCCGGCAATTGCATGGGATTGGCGCCTCTGCCGGGAAATGCCGCCTTGAGTTTCAGGACGAAGTACCGGAAGTCGCGGCAGCCATAGCCGATCCGCTTGATCAGCTTGGCTCGCGCATTCACGCCTTCCAGCGGACCCGTGCTGATCCGATGTTTCCATGCCGTCAGGATGACGAAGCTGTGAGAACTCAGCATCCGCGCAAACCGCCCGGCCTTCTTCAGGCCGTGATCTTCGGCGAGAACCTCGAATGCTTCCGCGGCTTCTGCCGGCAGCGAAGAGGCTTCCTCACGGGAACAAGCATTCCAGATGCAGCGAACCATGCCGGCCAGGGGAGCATGGCGGCCATGAGGCTGTTGGTTTTCCGCAGCGTCTCCAGACGCTGACGAATCTCTTCCGTAAGCGCGGATTTGGGCATCACAAGATCCCGGCTGGCGGTCCGCAGAATTCTGCGCATGGCGCGGGGCTTTGTCGGAGTGCTTCCCGTACTTCTTTTTGATCTCTGCCGCCTGCGTCAGACGGGCTTCCTTGAAGAAGTCGTCTTTCAGACGCTGCATGACGCGGAATTGGTCGAAGACGATGTCGGCATCCGGGAGGTGCTTCCTGGCGGCCGACGGGCACGCTGCATTC
>CAZUXQ010000153.1:0-4586 GCA_964624425.1 uncultured Sutterella sp. | reverse complement strand
CGGCCGACAGATCGTCAAGGCCGACTGCATACAGGGCGTGATTGCTCGTCAGGTTGAAGAAGGCCGCGCCGACGCGAAGAAGCGCGGCGTTTCCGAAGAGATCCTGAAGCGCCTTGACGGCGTTACGGGCGTCGTCGGCATTCTGCAGACCGGCCGTCCCGGTCCGGTCGTTGCGCTTCGCTGCGAACTCGACTGCGTCTGCGTGAGCGAAACGACGAAGCCTGAACATCGTCCGAATGCGGGCGGCTACGCTTCTCAGCGTCCAGGCTACATGCATGCTTGCGGCCATGACGGCCACCAGGCCGTGATGCTCGGCATTGCAAAGTGGCTTTCCGAAAACAAAGAGAGCCTTTCGGGCGCCGTGAAGCTCGTCTTCCAGCCGGGCGAAGAAGGCGGCCGCGGCGGTCGCCCCATTGCCGAAAGCGGAATTCTCGACGACGTCGACTATTTCTACTGCATCCATGTCGGCTGCGACATCCCGGGCGGCGAAGTGATCGTCGCGCCCGAGAAGTTTCTGAGCACGAAGAAGATTGACTTCAGCTTCAAGGGCACGCCGTCGCACGCCGGCATGCAGCCTGAAGTCGGCCGCAATGCCCTTATGGCGGCATCAATCGCTTCGATCGCTCTTCTGGGCATCCCGCGTCACGGTCTCGGCATGACGCGGGTCAATGTCGGATATCTGCGCGCCGGCGAAGGCCGCAACGTGATTCCTTCCACAGCCGAAATGCAGGTCGAAGTGCGCGGAGAAACGGAAGCCATCAATGAGCAGATGTTTGCCGAAGCCGTCGCCCGCGTGAAGGGGGCGGCCGCCATGTACGGCGTTGAAGTCGAATATCAGGTGGTGGGCGAAGCCGTCGACTTCGTGCCCGATGCGGAAGCCGCCGCCGCCGCCCGCGAAGCCGCCGAAAGCGCACCTTATGTCGAAAAGGTGAATGACTGGATGAACTTCAACGGCTCTGACGACGCTACGGTTCTCATCAAGCGCGTGCAGAAGCACGGCGGCAAAGCCGCCTACATCGTCGTCGGTTCGAAACTCGAGGCCGGCCATCATCAGGCAGCGTTCGACTTTGAAGAAAAGCGCCTCTGGACGATCTTCCAAATTTATCGAGGTCTTTTGATCAAGCATCTCGCGAAATAATGCGCTGATCGCTTTTGCGAAATAAGAAAACGGTTTCCGGACCCTGATGCGGTTCGGAGGCCGTTGTGATTTCGGCCGATGGCTGGCTGAAGTTCCGCAATCGCTGACGAACAAGGCCGAGAAAGAGGAATGCTTCCATTTTTGAAGCCTGGCGGATTTTGATAAGCTACTTGTCACTTCTCAAGAAAATGCCGCAGAGACATTTTGTCAGCCTTCATCTGTTTTTTTGAAAAAGCACTCCGAGCGACGCATTATCGGAAACTACCCGCAATGACGATTGAGAAAAATAAGGAAGACGCCTGTACAGAAGTCATGGATGCCGCAGAACATGAAGCCGCGCTTTCGGATCTTAAGGATTTCGTCGATTCTCTTCAGGAAGAATGGCTGGCTGAAGTGCCTGGACTTCCCGCCGAAGGCGTTCCGTGCGTTGCGCGCATCGTGCGTCTCGGCTACTACATTGCGCGTCTGGTAGACGTCAATTTCGAGCGTTTCGGCCTCACGCGAGGCGAATTCGAAGTGCTTGCAGTGCTAGTTCGCAATCCCGACGCCGTCATCACGCCGAAGATTCTTCAAACGAAAATCCTCATTACGTCGGGAGGCCTCTCGAACCGCATTCGCCGTCTGGAAGAAAAGGGACTTCTCACCCGGACGAACGATGTGGTCGACCGCCGAGGCGTCATTTTGAAGGCGACGCCCAAAGGCCGGGCGCTCACGCTCAAGGCCGTAACGTCGCACATGGCGATCGAAAACGACTTCATCAAGGGGCTCTCAAAGTCGAAGCAGCGCATTCTCGCCCAGCTTCTCAAGGAACTTATTCTCTCGCAGCAGGGCGAATTGAACAGAAACGGCTTGCGCTGATTCCCGAAGAAGAGGCTTGCTGAAGAAGTTTTGCCTTGATCATGTCGAGCAATCTCATCATCTTTTCGGATTTTCTCGTCCATGCTGATTTGGTTTCTGCTTTGCGGATATTTGGCGGGCGACAGCAACGCGCCTGCTTGTGATGAAGAGACTTGATTCCGGATCAAAACAGGCGCTTTCGGCGCACTTCTGGATGGATGTCGAGAAAATCGGCGGCCGCGGCTTCCTGCCTCCGCATTTCTTCGATTCCGTCGGCATGTCAGGTCTCGAGCTTGGCGAAGGGGACGTCTTTTCGCCGGCGCGCATGCGTCGGCATTTCAGTGCGGCTTTCGCCGCGCCGCCTTCGCAATGTTTGAGCTCGCGATGCGTCTTTGCGGCGATGAGGACTTTGCGCTCCTTGCACTATTTTCATCCTTGCGTTCAGGGATCCGATCAAGCGGCACTACGGCCGCAGCCGCTTTTGCCAAAGCGGCGCCAAGGCGGGCATTGCGCAGGCTGCCGTTTTTGAAGAGCATCTGCAAAATTCGCCTATCATCGCGACGCTGCTCGATCTTTTGGGCAACGCACCTCAAGCTGACCACTCCCGAAATGCTGACGTCGATCTTCAAGGCGCTCGACAGCGCGCCGCTCGTCATGAGGCTCATATGCATCGGAAAGAGTGTTTGCGGCTGAGCGGTCTCAAAAAGCACTGAACTTTCATCACGATCGAGCACTTCAGTGATCAGAATTTAGTCTTAATTCTCGGTTTATTTGACATAAATCAATAGGAAATTTACGTCTGAAAACCGCCGAAAAAGCAATTTGTCAGGCTTTGCAAGCGCTTTGAAGGAGATCTGCGTGCGAAGGTCTTTCAGGAATTAGGGCGAGGCGGTCCTGAGATTCAAAAGTGCGGCTCTGGATTTGTCGGCTATTTGCTGGAAGAAAATGCTCTCTTTCAGGGAAACAGCAGAAAAATCGAGGAAAGTTGGGAGCGAGCATTTATCGCAAGGAAAGTCGAACGGATTGGAGCGGCTTTCGAGTGCCGGAGGGAGCTCTTTCCTCGCTTGAAACGACGTTTCGAAGTCGACGAAAAGTCTTCCCAAAGAGCAGGGGAATCCCGTATTTCAGAGGTCCCGCATCTATCGAAAGATGTAGAGATTCCTCTACAAAACGCACCATTCTTAGCTATAGTATTTCCCGTAAATTTTCGGAAGTCCGCGTCGTTTGGGGCTTCCCAAGCAATCTGGAGAAATTAGCAATGAACAAGACAGAACTTACCGCCGCCGTTGCCGAAAAGACCGGGCTGGCGAAGACGGATGCCGCCAAGGCGCTCAACGCTTTCTTTGAAACCGTGACGGAAACGCTCGGCAAGGGCGAAGCCGTTCAGATTATTGGCTTCGGCACGTTTGAAGTGTCTGAATACTCTGCCCGAACGGGCCGCAATCCCCAGACAGGCGAAACGCTGACGATTGCCGCCGGCAAGCGTCCGAAATTTGTCGCCGGCGCCGCTCTCAAGGCTGCCGTCAGCAAGTAGAGCTTTCTCGAAGCAGAAAGACCTGGGGTCGGACTCCTTCGCGGAACGCCGGCCCTTTCCTGAAATTTTCGGGAATCAAATGAAAGGAGGGCAGAGGTCGATGCGCTGGATTTGACAGTCGGCGTCTTCCGATGCCGCTTGAGCCGTCACCGGACAGCATGCTCAAGGCGGTTCAAATTGCGCTGAGCGCTGATGCTTCAGGCCGCAAGGACGCTTCGGGCATGCGGATCGCCGAGAACGAGACGGCAAAGAACTGGCTCAAGGTCTTCTGCAGGCTCAAGGCCGGAGGAGCCGCAGACATTCCGGCTGCGGCGTCCGACGGCCTGAGCGGCAGTCAGAAGGCTGCGGCGGCAGGACTGAAGACGATTTGCCGGGCGGCGATGCCGGCGCCTGAAGCCTTCGAGACGTCCGAGCCGGGCCGTCTTGTTCTTCGAATTCTCGCCCGGCAGTGCGCCGGCTGATCCATGCGGCCGATGCAGTTGAAAGTCCAAACCGCGGGCTGAAAAAGACGGCGAAAGCGCGAGCCTCCTTCCCCGAAGAGACGGCTGACGGAAGCTTCTGCGGCTTGCAGTGAAGAACGCGCCGCAGAAATGGATGCGGCCGTCTTCCTGCTGAAAGCCGGCTTTTGGAGAGACTGCAGTCCGGCTTGACGACCGCCTCATCCCCTTTGCTGATCAACTATTCTCAACTGACTCGACCGCAAAGTTTTTTGCGCTCTTCAAGCTCGCTGTTTCACAATGCGCAGCGAGGGCAAAGCCCTCATGGAATAAATCCGACGCAGCAAAGCGGCGTCAGGTTCTAATTTGCTGTACGCAGTCAAGCGAGTGGAGAGGATCGAGGCTGGCTGTACGGAGCAACAAGGCCAAAGTCTGGCGCAAGGCGGATGCCGCAAAGTATTGGCTGAAGAGGAAGCACGTTGGCGTAACTCAAGCGTACTGACAAACAGAAATCGCTCCCAGGCCGATGATGTGCCCGCAGCCGCAGGCTGTGCAGAACACGACTGATGAGCGGCGCGCATGAAGCTGCCGAGACGGATTGCCGCCATAAAGGTTTTGAGATGCGCAAGAGCGATCGGCT
>CAZUXQ010000152.1:0-4747 GCA_964624425.1 uncultured Sutterella sp. | reverse complement strand
GACATGGCTTCCTGCTGCCTGCTCGCATGCGGCGTCGCCGCAATCTTCTTCATCGGCATGCTGATCGGCGCCGGAGCGAGAGCCGTCGGCCGCGCCTGATTCCGGAAAACGTCAGGCAAAGGAAAGAAAAGCCGGTCTGTTTCGGCACTTCCGGGATTTTTCCGTTCGAGCGAGAAGAAATCAGCGGATGAACTCGCCCGCCAATGCGGCGTGCCGTCCTGCCGATGAGCGCGATGCAGCGCGAGCACGCGGCTTGACGTCCTCGGAAGCCGAGAACGTTGATGGCGCCGCCGACTGTCTCGGGCTTGAGAAACGGGAGGAATTCGAGGCTGGCGATGACAATTCGAAGCGCCGCTGCCGGCCGGATCTGCCGACGGCCGGGAAAACTCAAGCCGCATGTCGCCTGACATGCCTACGATCCGCATTCTCGAACATGCGGAATCGAGCATCAGGCGAACGCAGGGCCGAGCGAGCATTTGCGCGCATCAGGCTGTTGCGGCATTCTGAAGAACGCCTGCCGCACCAGCACGATGCCGGCCTTGGCGAATCTCTCTGCTTGGGGCTGCTCGAGAAGGAGGGCGACGGGATGGGCGCGTCCGCTGCCTGGAAAAAATGGGGTTCGAAAGGTTCTTTTCCGAGGAGTTTGAACGGATTCGGACTGTCCGGCCGTCCAAATTTGAGCCTTCTAAAAATTAGAGCAGACTGCCTGCCGGGAGCGGGCAATCTGCTCAGAAGATCCATTAAGCAAAGGCGTTGTTTGAGGATCGCTGCGCTAGTAGCTGTAGCCTTCATTGATCCAGCGGGCGACGTCGAGAGCGCAGTAAGTCAGAATGCCGTCAGCGCCCGCACGCTTGAAGCAGACCATTGTTTCGAAGGTTATCTTCTTTTCATCGATGGCGCCCGCGGCGGCGGCATACTTGATCATCGAGTATTCGCCCGAGACGTGATAAGCAAAGGTTGGAGCGCCGAATTCCTGCTTTACGCGCCAGAGCACGTCGAGGTACGGGACGCCCGGCTTCACCATGACCATGTCGGCGCCTTCGGCGAGGTCGAGACCGACTTCCCAGAGGGCTTCGTTCGAGTTGGCCGGATCCTGCTGATAGACTGCCTTGCTGGATTTGCCGAGATTGGACGCAGAGCCTACGGCGTCGCGGAACGGACCGTAGAAGTTCGAGGCGTACTTGGCCGAATAAGCCATGATGCGGGTGTGGATGAGGCCTTCGCCTTCAAGCGCCTTGCGGATGATGCCGATGCGGCCGTCCATCATGTCGGACGGAGCGACGACATCGGCGCCGGCCTTGGCCTGAGCCATAACCTGCTTGACGAGCATTTCGATCGTCTCGTCGTTGAGGATGTAGCCTGTTTCGTCGATAAGTCCGTCCTGACCGTGCGTGGTGTACGGGTCGAGCGCGACGTCGCACATGACGCCGAGCTGAGGATAAGCGGCCTTGAGGGCCTTGACTGCACGCGGAATGAGGCCGTCGGGATTGGCGGCTTCACAACCGTCGGCGGTCTTGAGGTCGTCTTCGATATGCGGGAAGAGCGCAATCATCGGGATGCCGAGGTCGACGCACTCTTTGGCGACCTTAAGCAGTTCGTCAATCGTAAGGCGCGAGACGCCCGGCATGGAGGAAATCGGATCACGGCGGCCTTCGCCTTCCATCACGAAGACGGGAAGGATCAGGTCGTTGGGCGTCACTACGTTTTCGCGCATGAGGCGGCGGGAGAAATCGTCATGACGCATGCGGCGCATGCGAACGCTTGGAAAAGAGCCTAAGGTCTGCATTTGATTGGAACCTCACTTTGGTTTTGCCTGAAGCTTTCGGGCTTCACGGCGTTTGAATTTGTTCTTCGGCGACAGTCTCAGGCTCATCGGCCGAGAGCCAGGATTCAAGAACGGCGGCGAGTTCCTCCGCGCCTTCCTTCTTCAAGCCCGAGAAGAGCTGCGCCGTCACGTTGGGGCCAATTTCGGCGGCTCGGCGCCGGGCGGCGCGCAACGTCTCCTTTTTCTGCATCGTCTTCAGTTGATCGCTTTTGTTGAGAAGCCAGTGCATCTTCACTTCCGGACGGGCCTTCATGAATTCGATCACCCATTCGTCCGTCGGCATGAAGGGACGGCGCGCGTCCATCACGACAACAAGTCCGGCAAGGGTCTTGCGTGCGGCGATGTAGCCCCCGACAAGGCTCGACCAGGACTGGCGCACGGCTTCGTTCGTCTTGGCAAAGCCGTAGCCCGGCAAGTCGACGAGCTTGCCGATCTGCACGCGCACGCCCTCGTCCGTCTTTGCGGAGAGCGAAAAGAAATTGATGAGCTGAGTCCGTCCGGGCGTCTTCGACGAAAACGCGAGCCGGGACTGTCGCGTCAGCACGTTGATCGACGTGGATTTCCCGGCGTTTGAGCGTCCGGCAAAGGCAATTTCGGGGACGTTCGCAGGCGGCAGGCCTTCGAGCTTGGAGGCCGAAATTTCGAATCGGGCGGTGTCAAAAATGCTCAAGTCAGCGTCTCTCAAGAAAGCAGGCTGAGAGCAATGCGGATCCTCTCAACCTTGGGTTGAATCGTAGCGCGGATTCCTTAGCAGTGCGTTATGCGGCAGGACTCGCCGCTTCGTGCTCTTCATGAATGCCGAGCGCGGCAGAGGCGGCATTTTAACGGTAACGGGTTTCTCATTGCGCTGCGCATCTTTTGAAGCAAGCGCTCACTCCTATTATCCGTCGAAGAAGAACGCGGCTTTCTTCAAAGCGGGCGGCATCAGCCAGGAAATCGACCGCCGTCTTCGCTTCGTCCGAATTGCGCGAGGCATTCTGTCCGGCGGCAAAGATCATTGCAGGCGGAATGTCTTCAAGTTCTGCGCATCGCAGCCGGCACCCGATGGTTCGTGGATGACAGGGATTTCTGCGGCGGCAGCGACGAGCCGAGCCTTTGGAAGAGCGCAAAGTCGGACTTCGTCGGGCCAAGACGGCCCGGCGGATCGAATCGAAGTGCATTTCGCCTGTAAGTCTTCGCGAATCTGCGCGCAGAGCGCCCGCAAAGCGAGACTGAAGCGGACACCTCCCGGAATTTAGCTGAAGACGGCAGCCGGGTCGGCTTTGAGAATGCCCGAAAGCGTGCGATGGGGAGCGTCATCCGGAGGTTGTTGGTTCGCGGCGTCGCGGCTGATTTCGAGGCCAAGCTTCTTGCCGCGGCTTTCTATTTTCTTCAGCGCGGCGGCTTCGACGGGACTGTGTGTTGCTCATGCGGGCGAAGCGATGAATTTCCGGGAAAAAGGGTTAGTCGAACCAGATTGAGCTTTTGCTGTGCCGTACAGCGTCTGCGCCTTTGCTCAACCGCTACGACTCTACGACTGCGGGTTAAGCCGGCCGCTCGCCGACGGCACGCATTTCGTTTGCCGTCCTTAGTCCTGTTTGGAACCAAGGATCAAGTACCTTCATATCGACTGTCTCCATGTGATTTTGGTCATGGAGATTGACCGAAGATTCGGGGAGCCCGTCCAGCCTCCGGATCCGCAAGGCCCGGCAAGCAGGTCTTGGAGGCGAGCAGGAACTCGACCTGCGGGCCTCATCCTAGTTCGTGAGCATGAACCCCATTCCCAAAACAGAGGATTGGCGGAAGCCGAAGCTTCTGCTGCGCTCAACCGCATTTTGGTTCAATGAAAAGGAGAATCCGGCATGCAGTTTGCCCCATACGCATTTTCGCGTAATCGCCAAAAACGCTTCTCTCTGACGCTTCTAGCCCAAGCTCTGGGCATTGCCGTTCTGGTTTTGCGCCTCTTTCTTCTTTCGCTTATATCGAAGGCGGCGAAAAAAACGAAGGCGGGCATGTCGTCGGGACGGGCGACTGGCTTCGCATCAAAGATGATCAAACAGGCATCAACAGCGCCTCCGGCGGGTACTCTGATGAAAAGGGAACCGATGCCTCCGACGTCTCCGGCAAAACGGTGACTGTAGATAACTCGAAGGCCGAACATGTCTACGGCGGACGCTCGATATGGGGCAATGCCGACGACAACACCGTCACCATCTCCGGCGGAAAAATAGACAACAGCGTCTACGGCGGATTCTCCGGCTTTCGCGCCGGACAGGAAAACCTTCCCAAAGACGCCGGCGGCAAAGATTTGCCCGAAGGCCCCGATAAGGATGGGGAGGAGGAATACTACGGAGAATTAATTGACCGGCGGCGCCGAAAACAACGAGGTCTTCATCACAGGCGGCACGACAGTGGCGCCAACGTCTACGGCGGACGCGCCAACAGTTGGGGCGCTGCCGTGGAAAACCATGTCTCCATCGAAAATGGAACAGTGACCAATGACGTCTTCGGCGGATACTCCTACTACGGCGCTGTCGAAGGCAACGAAGTCGTGATCCGCGCCGACGGAACCGCGGGCACCGTCTACGGCGGCTTCTCGGAATCCGGCAGCGCCTCCGGCAACAAAGTCGAGGTCTACGGAACCGCGGAAAAGGAAGCTGTGAAGAACGACGTCGGCGGCGGAGCTGTGGGCGGCTACGACGCCAGCGCTGAAGGCCCCGGCGGTAGCAATTGGCCCGCCATCAGCATCAGCAGCGACAGCGGCAACGGCTTAACCGTCTAGAACAACGAGGTCTACATCCATGACGGCGCCGATGTGGGCAGCGTCTACGGCGGACGAATCAAAATCCTAAAAAACACCTGACAGTCTCGGGCGACATTGATGCGGCCGCCTCCAGCAACTACGTCTGCATCTCTGGCGGCACCGTGCACGGCTCCGTCTAC
>CAZUXQ010000151.1:0-4754 GCA_964624425.1 uncultured Sutterella sp. | reverse complement strand
TCGTATTGATCGGTTGCGGCAACGTCGCGATGGACTGCTGCCGCTCCGCCCGCCGCCTCGTTAAGAAGAATCCCGACGGAACGCTCCCGAAGATCACGGTAGCCTACCGCCGCACGCGCGCATCCGCTCCGGCAGATCCGGAAGAAATTTCCGCTGCGATCGACGAAGGCATCGACTTCGAATTCCTGACAGCGCCTGAAGATCTCATCGTTGAAAACGGCGAAGTGGTCGGCATTCGCTGCGTGCGCATGAGCGAAGGCGAACCCGACGCCTCAGGCCGCCGCTCGGTAAGGTCCGTTCCGGACAGTTCCTTCGTGATTCCCTGCCGGCACGTCATCGCCGCCATCGGGCAGAAGCTCGACCGCTCGATTTTCTGCGAAGCCGACGGCATCGAATTCACGCGCCGCGGCACAATAGCCGTAAACGAACGCCTCTGCACCTCGCGTGAAGGCGTCTTCGCCGGGGGCGATGCCGCAGCAGGTCCAACCTCGCTCATTTGGGGCATGGCCGACGGCCAGCGCGCCGCGAATTCCATCCACGAATACATCATGACGAACGCCGCAGGCTTCCTCCCGCGCCGACGCATGACCGAAATGATCAATGTCGTGGGTCCGATCGCCTTTGAGCCGCCGCGTCCGGTCGTAAACCTCATCCGCCAGCGCCTGCCGCATCTGAGCGCCGAAAAGCGCGTCGACAACTGGCAGGAAGTCGAGCAGTGCCTCTCGAAGGACCAGGCCGAGGCCGAAGCGTGCCGCTGCATGCGCTGTCTCAAAGTCTTCGCCGTCTCGACGCTCCGCCCCATTCCGGGCAACACAGGCATGGAAGAACTTTGATCGGGAGGAACAGCATCATGACGAAGAAAACGCTCCAGGCCGTGATGAACGGCCGCCTGATCGACTTCAAGCCGGGCGATACGATTCTAGAAGCGGCCCGCGCGAACGGCGTCTTCATTCCGACGCTCTGCGAATTCAAGCCCCTGAATCACCATCCGGGCACTTGCCGCATGTGTCTAGTCGAAGTTTCCCAGGACGGAGAACCCGCGAAGCTCTGTACGGCCTGCGACACCCAGATTCAGGAAAGCATCGGAATCGACACGAATTCGCCGCGCGTGCGCGCCGCAAGAAAGCTCCAGGCCGAGCTTCTCTTCATGGATCACTGCGAAACGTGCTCGGCCTGCGCGCGCCACGGCAACTGCGAACTGCAGAAGATTGCAATGACTGTGGGACTCGATACGGGCAGGCTTTCCGGGCGCTTCGCGACTCGAGCCGCCAAAGTCGACAAGACGAATGCCCTCGCCTTCACGCCCAACAAATGCATCCGCTGCCTCCGATGCGCTGCAGTTTGCCGGGAAGTGCACGGCATCGGCGTCCTTACTTTTGAGAATGCCGGCACGTCGAGTTCCGTCGGCTTCGACGGCGGTCGCTGGGCTGATTCCGACCGCTGCATTCAGTGCGGTCAGTGCACGCTCGTCTGCCCGACGGGTGCGCTTGCCGTCAAAGACGAAGTCGATCAGGCGATCGAAATGCTTGCGAACCGCGACCTCATCACAGTCGTGCAGATCGCGCCTGCGTCGCGGCTGGCTCTTGCCGAAGTTCTGGGCATGCCTGCCGGGCTCAATCTTGAAGGCTCCATCAATGCCGCCTTCAAGCGCATGGGCGCCCAGTACGTAATGGACACGCGCTGGGCCGCGGACATCGCCATCATGGAGGAAGGCACCGAACTCATCGAACACCTGCACCGCCAGAAGGAAGCCGGAACGCTCGACAAACCCAACACGATGTTCACGTCGTGCTGCCCGGGCTGGATCAACCACGTAGAAAAATCCGAACCCGACATAATTCCGCACATCTCGACGACGCGCTCCCCGCAGGGGATCTTCTCCGCGCTCGCAAAGACCTATCTCCCGAAAATGATGGGACTGCCCGCCGACAAGATCTGCGTCATTTCGCTCATGCCCTGCACTGCAAAAAAGGATGAAGCCGACCGCAAGCTCCTCGGCCGCGGCGAAGACGGCTCGGTGCGCGATACGGACCTCGTTCTCACGGTGCGCGAATTCGCCCGCCTCTGCCAGCGCGAAGGCATCGACCTCGCAAATATCGCGCCCGAGCCCTTCGATGCTCCCTTCATGACGCAGGGATCCGGCGCCGCGCAGCTCTTTGCCACGACGGGCGGCGTCATGGAAGCAGCGCTTCGCACGGTGGCGTCGCTTACGGGAGGGGGAGGGAACGTTCCGGCGCAGATTCCGCTTGTCCCGATCCGCGGTCTCAAGAACGCCAAGGAAGCCGAAGTTGAAACGAAGACCTTCGGCAAGTTGCGCGTCGCCGTCGTCTACGGCATCCGAAACGTCAAGCCGCTGATCGAGCTCGTTCGTCAAGGCAAATCTCCCTATCACTTCGTTGAAGTGATGGCCTGTCCGGGCGGCTGCATCGGCGGGGGCGGCACGGCGCGAGGCAACTGGCGCATGACGCTTCCGGAACGCCAGAAGGCCGTCTACAAACTCGACGAGATGCTGCCCGTGCACGCATCGCACGACAATTCGGACGTTTTGCGTCTCTACGGCACGTACCTCTACAAGCCCGGCAGCCACCTCGCGCACGAGCTTCTGCACTGCACGTACGAAGACCGCAGCGTTCAGAAGAAAAAGCCCACGCTCAGAACGCTTGACGTGAAGCTGAGACTCTTGGGCTAATGCTTTTCGCCGTCCCGACATCATCGGCGCGGCCTTCCAAAAGGAGGCCGCGTTTTTCTTGAGTTCAAGGCTTGCTGTCTTTGACGGCACTCGAAGAACTTTGATGCTTGGAGATGCCTGCAAAGCAGCCTTTCCGCCGTTTTTCTTTTTTGCCGCAAATCAAGAAGCATTCATGACGATCGAGCCGTCGGCGGCACTCCAATTTCGGCTGATTTCCGCATATCGAGCATCCCCGCGAATAAAGTCTTCCAGCATCTCCCGAAGCACTTCAGAACTTCTCCTTCGGCAAGCGCACTCCCAAACAACGCATATTCGCCAGTCCTGGCGCTGAAGAGCTTCAATTTCCTGAGCATCGCGCTCGAGATTTTTCCTAAGCTTCGGGAGCCAGTAGCCTTCTCTGGTGGCCGGCACTGCCGCCCTTCGGCATCCATTATGCTGGTGCCAGAAACAGCCGTTTACGAAGACAACCGTCCGCCATTTGGCTAGAACGACATCAGGCTTGCCGGGAAGACTTTTCGAATGGAGGCGGAACCGAAAGCCTGATGCAAAAAGGAGTTTTCTAACAAGAATTTCCGGCTTCGTGTCGACAGATCTGATAGCGCTCATGACGGTCGAACGCTTTTTCTGAGAAAAGACGTCAGCCATAATGCAGATCTCCCTTATTTCTTTTGCTCGACCTGGCGGGGACGCAGCCGACCGAAGGATCGGGACTTTCGCAGGCTCTTGACCCGCAAATGTCTTCAAAAGCGCTTCCCAAATCGCCTGAGCGCCGCCGCGTGGCGCAGCCATGCCGATCTGCCTGCGCACGGATTCCTTGCTGCAGCAGACTGCAGCCGAGTTCGTTCGCGATTTGTGAGCGCGTGGCTCTATGGCCAATGATAGACGTGCGAGCCGCCGCCCGAGTCAGTGATGGTGCAGAAAGGCTTCGTCAGTTGCTGTTTTTTGTGTCTGAAAAAAGCAGGAAAGCGTCTGATCCGTTCCGGATCGCGGAAATCGGTTTGCGTGGTCGAGTTCTTTGCGGCGGATGCTCAAGCGGACGGAGCGGGCAGCTTCAGGGTTTCCTCTGCCGAGGAAGACCGTTCCGGCAGATTTTGAAGTCACGCACGGCTCACGCCGCAAAAACGCCCGAGGATTGGACGGCGCGCTGCGTTTTGTCGAACAGTCTTTTGAAGTGTTCGACAACATCAAACGGAAGTTCTCATGATCAAAAGCTGGCCGCACAAAGGCTTCCAAGACTTCTTTGAAACCGGTTCTCTTGCTGGAATTCGACCGGATCATGAGAAAAAGAGACAGAGATTGACTCTAACCGACAAGGTCTCCTCCGTGCAGGAACTGAATATGCGGAGTCTCCAACTCCATCAGGTCAAAGGAGAGAGATCCGGCGATTGGTCTGCTTCAGTCAACGGCAGCCGGCGCATCACGTTCAGATTTGGGGACGGAGACGCATGCATGCTGAATTACAAGGATTATCACTCATGTCTCGCATGCACAACCCTCCGCATCCCGGCGGCATCCTTCAAGAAGAATTAGAGATCCTCTGAATAAACAACGGGAGCCGTCCAATTATTTGCAATGATGGATGCCTGCCATTAATGGTCAAAATATGGCGGAATCAAGCTGAATTCACCCCGGCAGGTTCTCGTCATGAAGCAGCTGCCGCCGGCCGATCTTGAAATGGCTCTTCGCCGCAAAGCGCGCAGGACTCGTGCTGAACGAGCCGCCGAGCGTCTCAAAGCGCCTGCGACCCGGCCGACGCTGATCGAGCTTGTTCGGTCGTGCCGCTGCGCGTCCGTCTGCCGTCTCGGGCTCGAAAGGGCCTTTTCAAGGGAGCTTGAGCGGATTTGGACTGTCCGGCCTTAGCTTTTGAAAAATCCGAGCAGATTTTTCAATGGAAATGGACATCTGCTCAGAGGATGTTTAAATTGGCTATAGGTATTTATATCTAATGGATATCCCCCCCCCCCTAAGAAGGGGAATTTGTTATTTTTAATAGAAAAATGGCGAGGCTTCTGTTTTTTTAATTTTTCGGTGGTCCAACGAAGGTGGTTATGGTCCATGGTTTGGA
>CAZUXQ010000150.1:0-4755 GCA_964624425.1 uncultured Sutterella sp. | reverse complement strand
CAAGCGCGGTGCCAACGCTCCCGGCGACAATGCGCTCGCTGATCGGCAATGTTACGGGCGCAGCTTCCGAAACTCCTGCCAAGTCTTCGACGCGAACAGCATAGCCGTCCATCTGCGAGTTGTCCCAACCCGGCACGTCGACAGTGCTCACGATATCTTCAGCGAGAATGCGGCCCGTCGAATACATAAGCGGAATGGTTTCGACGTCTTCAATGGGACGTGCGGCAGAAAGAAGTTTTTTAAGCGCCTCGGCGTAAGTAATCATTTGGTGTTCTCCGGCCGCAAAGCAAGAATATATTCCGCTACGCTCTGCGGGCAATTTAAGGGAAGGAACGGCAGCGACTCCGGCACGCCCGGTTCGCGCGCGTCGGCCGCGACGGCAATGATGCCTTCCACATCGGCGGCTAAGGGAGGCTCTGAGCCTGCGTCCGTTCGTCGAACCTCAATTTTAGGAAAGTTTCCCTCGTGCTTGAAGCCTTCGACCAAAACAATGTCGACAGACCTGAACTCCGTGAGGAGCGTCTCAATCGGAGCGCGCTCGGCCGTTTCGGAGATCTTCACCCAACGGACATCGCTTCGCACGATCACGGTCTTGGCTCCCGCTTCACGATAGCGCCAGCTGTCCTTGCCGGGCTTATCCATGTCGAAGCCGTGATGCGCGTCCTTTAGAACACCCACGCGCCAGCCGGCTTTCGTGAGAATCGCCGCGACCTTTTCAAGAAGCGTCGTCTTCCCGACGCCGGAACGTCCGATGAAGCCTACGGCGAAAGGCGCCGGGAAAGATTCGCTTGCAGATGAGTCCGAAGTCGTCATTGCCGTGAAGAATCAGAGAAGGTCTTCGCTCGATTGCGGAGATGAAGCGCGGGAACCTCAGCACGCCGGTCTCGGTTTCCCTAAATTGAGCTTGTCGGATTCGCTTCAAATCTCAGCATCTTCCATCAGGCTTTGAGGAAAGCCTGAATCTTTTCTTCGACTGCCGCCAGATCGACCGCAACGGGCGTCTTCTTCTGCGGCTTGCCGCGCAAATCGTCGAAGCCCAGCGGCAACTCGACAGGGTGACCCGTTGCCATTTCAATCACTTCGGGCGATTTTATCGGCTGCACGGTTTCGAAGCAGATCGTCTTCACGCCAACCGGATGCTGATATATGCCCGTGTAGAGGCAGTCCGCAGTATGCGGGTCAATCTGAATGCCGTATTCGATGAAGAGATGTCCGATCATCTCGAGGCGTTCGGCGTGCGTGGACATGCCCGACGTGAGGCCGAGACGGCGCAGGAACTGAAATTCTTGCTGCGTGAGCGAGAAGCTGCCCTTTTCGTCGAGCTCGTCGAAGAGTTCCTTTACGTGGCCTCCGTTGCGCCCAAGCAGTTCGAAGACG
The DNA here is from genome assembly GCA_964624425.1 of uncultured Sutterella sp. Classification (GTDB taxonomy): domain Bacteria; phylum Pseudomonadota; class Gammaproteobacteria; order Burkholderiales; family Burkholderiaceae_F; genus Sutterella. Next base: position 3,378 of record CAZUXQ010000150.1, on the reverse strand, counting down.
AAGCGCTCGAAGTTCGCGGCGCGCGAGATGTCCATCGACGGAGACGACGTCTTGATCGTTTCGTTCGAAGGACGCGGACTGTAGATGCCAGTGCGGAAAAATCGGTCCATCGAATCATTTTCGTTCGTAGCAAAGATGAGACGCATGATCGGAAGCCCCATCTTCTTGGCAACGATTCCGGCGAAGGCGTTGCCGAAATTGCCCGCAGGCACCGTAAAGACCACGTCTTCGCCAGTCCGGTCGATAGACTTCACGTAAGCATAGATGTAGCAGACGACCTGAACGGCAATTCGAGCCCAGAGTACGGAATTGATGCTGCCCGCGTTCGTCTCCTTGAGAAATTCGGGATTTTTGAGAAGCGCCGTCACCATATCCTGGCAGTCATCGAACGTGCCGTCGACCTCGAGGTTGAGGATGTTCTTCGCCGTGCAGCTGTAGAGCTGCGCCTCCTGAAAGGCCGTCATGCGGCCCTTCGGCGAGAGCATCGCCATCTTGATGCCCGGCATATTCTGAAAAGCATATTCGGCCGAAGCCCCCATATCGCCTGTCGTCGCGCCGACCAAGAGGCGGCCTTCCGTGTTGGGGGCAAGCCTGCGCTCGCAAATCTGCGACATGAGGCGCATGGAAAGGTCGTCGAAGGAAAGCGTAGGACCAGCGGCCATTTCGAGAATGCCGACGCCGTCATGCAGCCACGTCACGGGCGAAATGCTTAGCGTAGCGATGGGATCCCTGCGATACGGAAAAGCAGTCGGGTGAAAGCTCACTCGGCAGAGTTCGGCCAAGTCTTCCTTCGGAAGTTCCGGCCAGAAAAGATGCAGCACATGGAAGGCGACGTGAGCAAAGTCGAGATTGCTCCAATAAGCCAGGTCTTCGGGGGTCACCTTAGGGTAGCGTTCCGGAACATAAAGGCCGCCGTCTTCGGCGTAGCCTTCGAAAAGAATGTCAGCGAAGGTCTTCCCTGCGTTTGAACCGCGTGTAGAAATGTATTGCATTGTGGAGGATCCTCGTAAAAGTTCTGAACGGGACGTCGGCAAAAACCGACTCGACTATTGCTCCCTAGATGATCTTATCCTAAACGACTTGTGCGGATTTAACGGCGGCAACCCTCGAAATTTCGTTCGATGTATAAGAAACTAAGCCTAGAGAGGGAGATTGTTCACGCTCTTTCGAGGAAGATCCGCGCAGCATTTTCCTTGAGATTTCAGTCCGAACGTTTTGCTCAGAGAACTCTGTTGAGAATTACCCAGCCCTTTGCCTGGCCTTCATCTTCAATGCTTCATCCGGATTCACCATCACCACCCCGCGCCATGAACACGACCGGCTTTTCCGCCTTTGCCGTTCGCAACAGCACGACCTTCGTCAACAACGACGGAAAGCGCTGCGTGAATGGAAAGCGCTCTCTCTGCACAAACTCTCCGCAGCAACTCCTGCGAGAGAAATTTTATTTTTTTATTTTGAAACGAACTAAAAAAGCGTGGAAACCCTACGGGAAGAAAACGAGTGACGATCACGCCGTTTCCCGACGCCTCCATATTCGAATCAGACGGATGCACGTCTGCAACACCGTCTTCGTAAAAGCCGTTTCGAAAGCCTTGAAATGAAGTTGCGAAAAAATGGAACTGACAGGATTGCCCTGTCAGGAGACTGAGCCATGAATTTCGTCCGACGCCTCTGCACCAAAGAATTTCGTTTGAATGCAGCAAAATTCGCCGCAGACGAGCACCGAGCAACTGTTGACGCGAACAAAGATTGGAAGATCTTGTGCGATTGGATGCGCCGGCATCGGGACGGCCGGCTTCAATGCCCTCAACAGCGAAGATTCCGTCGCGGCCGAGCTGACGGAGACTGCGCGGGCAGCGTTCTGAGCCGCAGAAATCCAGTGCGGGTGCACTGCGGCTGAAAAAATTCGCGGCGCAGATCTCGAAAAACGGCCAAGCATGAGACTCGCCTTTATTCAGGCATTTCTTAAGGATCAGAAACTCAAGGATGCCCCGATTGCCAGGCATTGCGAGATGCTTGAGGTCGGCGCCAGTCAAGCGACGAAGCAGGTCCGAGCGGCGCGCCTCTCCGGCGATGCTGTTCTCAAACAAGCAAAGATCATTCGCAGCGAGATGAAGCACGCCTTCTGGCTCCGTCAAATGCACGCGCTCTTGCTTCAAGGAAGCATCGACATCGAGACCAAGCAGCTTGGAAACGTTTTGCAAGTCAGCGGCATCATCTGCTGCCGCAGCTTCAAGCGCACGGTCAGGACGGCCGGCAACCGCCGCAGCATGCTTCGGGCGCAGCTTTGCTCCGAGGAAGCTCAACAGAAGCATGTGTGAGCGGCATTGAATGCCTGCCGACAGCCGAAGGGTGGAGATTCTCGACAAGCATTCCGAATCTCGGAAGCCGCAGCATTCTCGGCCGGGCCGCCGACAAGTCGATGACTACGGAGTTGATGCTCAGGGCTCTGAATATGACAGCTCGCACGCGCGGCAGAAACGATCATGCACTGCGATCGGGGAACGCAGCGCATTTCTGCGGCCTTCCGGAACTGCTTCGGACAGCCGGACATGAGGCGCTCGACGAGCGATGCGGAGCAATGAGTCAGCTCAAGCGCGAGGCCCTCATCGGACGCAAGCGCTTCGACAGTCGTGAAGAGGCGGCTGAGACTGTCAGTCCTTGGATGGAAATCTGCAACGCCGTTCATCCGCATTCGACGATCGGCATGCAGGCATCCGTCAACTGCGAAAGACAGTCGTTCAGAGCTTTCCGGGCAGCTGTCTATAACCCCGCTTTTGCGAATCCTTCAAGACCAGCAGCCTCCGGAACATCCTCGGCCGCGGCGGCGCAGCATGCACGACTTTGGAAATGCACCCGCAGCCGTTCTGATCTTGATGAGGACCTGCATCAATGAAAGCTGCAGGATGCACGGGATCGAGCAAGCGATTCCGCCGTTCATCGACGACGGCAGCCGCAGAGATCCAGCCCCAGGCTGCTGCTCCCAGAGAAAGCTCTGCAGACCGCGGGAATTCAGGCTGATGATCTGCCCGCCGAATTCCTTGAAACGCCGCGGATGCCTGGGAGAAGGCTCTCTGCCGATCACGAGGACCCTGAATGCGGACTTTGCCGTTGCGGCAGCCGGAACTTAATTCGGGATTTGCCTCAAAGGCTTCAGCCCCTTCCTTCAGAAAATGATTCATTTCCGCCCTCACGGCAAACTCCGAAAAGGTCTTCTGAACATCCTGTTGCAGTTCGCAGCCTTCCTGCGCGGCGGCGCCCGAACCGCTTTGGGCAGCCATGTTTTTTCTGAATGACAGCATAAGCTGGATCAAATGAAGCCGCACATATGCGTCCCATAGGAATTCCTTTGCGGGCAAACAAAGGAATTCCCGACTG
>CAZUXQ010000149.1:3019-4777 GCA_964624425.1 uncultured Sutterella sp. | reverse complement strand
TCGACTGACATCGCTAAGGACGGCATGCGCTTTCGAACATTCGTTGCTCTTCGGATTCGCCCGAACGGATTGCCGGTCGACGATCAGATCAGGCGCTTCTGCGTGCGCCGATCGCGACGCCATTGCGGCGCGAGGGCACGGGTTTTTCTTCCGCGAAGGCAAGCGGGGAGGGGCTGAAGGCGATCCGCACAGGACTTCAAACGAAGCTCTTGCGCGTGATGCTCCCGAAGAGCTGGTGCTTTGTCGACCATTTTTTCCGCAAATGCTCAGGGAAAAACTGCACATTGCGCGCTCTCGCGTTCTTTGACGAATGTCGTCCTGGAAGGCTTCTTCATTTGAATGTCTGCAATGCGTTGCGCCTTGCATGTTTCGAAGGGCATTTTCTCGGACTGCCGCTTCTGCTGGAAGCGGCGCAGCGCGCTTGAAGCGTTTGCGTCTGAAGCCCGATTGATTCCAAAAAAAGACCTTCAAGGTTGTTCGTGCGGCGAAGAAGCTGAAAGTCGAGGCGAGAGCGCATCCCGGAATGCGCTTGTTGCTTGATGTCGATTTGACGGCCGCAGGTGAAGTGCTCAAAGCGAAGCTTTCTTGGCGGCGGCTTGAGCTTTGTCGGCACGGCAGGCACGGTTTGCTTGAGCATGAGTTTGTAAAGCACCTTCATTCATGCGGCACCATCGAATTTGAAATTTGAATTTTTTATTTGGAGGACAGCGAGTGCAGAAAAGAAAAGGTTCCGTAGAACAAAAGAGCGCCGACGGAAGCGTGCGGGCAGCGGCAGCTGCCGAAGATGTCGAAGGACAAGAACAAGAAGCAGCTGACCCCTGCACCATGGGCTTTGAAGACGGCGCAGCCGGGGCGGCCGATGCCGCTCTCGAAGAGAATGAAGCGAAGGAATCAAACGAAGCTGACGATTCTGAAGAGGATGGCGACGACGAAGGCGTGACGCCGATGCGCACAGCCGTCGAACAAAGGGCGCCCGATGTGAAGCTCTGGCCGCTTGCCGCACGCATTCCTCTTTTGGTTGCCGGAATGTTTGCCGCAGCTTTCGGCATTTCGCTCATCGCGAAGCTCGAACTCGGCTCGACTCCGATAAGTTCCGTGCCGCTCGTCGTTACGGCCATCACGGGGTATTCGTTCGGCACGACGACCTTTTTGGTCAATCTATTTTTCGTGTTCGCGCAGTTCCTTCTCTTGAGAAAGCGCTTCTCGATCGGGAATCTCCTGCAGATTCCATCGGTATTCGTCTTTTCGCTCTTCATTGATGCATCCATGGCAATGCTGAACGGCCTGCCGCACGTCAACTACTTCGTTGCGCTTGCCGGGTCAATTCTGGGAAACATAATTCTCGCGCTCGGCATTCTCATGCAGGTCAGATCGAAGACGCTCGTGCAGCCGGGTGAAGGCGTAGTGCTTGCGTTGGCCGTGACGTTCAGGAAGCCGTTCGGCTACCTCAAGGTTGCCAATGACGTTGCGCTTGTCATGCTGGCCGTCATTGTGGCGTTGGCCGCACAAGGCGAAATCGTTCAGATTCGCGAAGGAACGGTGATTTCAGCCGTCATCGTCGGTCTTCTCGTGAAGTTCTTCGACGGCATTCGCAAGAAGATTACCGGATCGCCATAAAAATGCGGCAAACAAATTTTGGGCTTCCAAATGCCGCCGCCTTGGTTCTGACGATCCTTTTGCAGGTGCGTTTGGCCGGCACGTTGATGAACGTGTTCCCAAGCAAGCAGCAAAAGACGGAAATCCCGCAACTGATCAATG
>CAZUXQ010000149.1:0-2919 GCA_964624425.1 uncultured Sutterella sp. | reverse complement strand
AATTTCTTCCATGATGTTCGAAGGCAGATTGTTGTTTTTGCTTTATCGGCGCGGGACGAATTTATTGGCATATGCAAATGCTGCCGGGTTTTTCAGGACTTGCGGCCGAACTGAAGACGTCCGAAGCTGCGGCGATTCCGGGCGCCGCCATCGTTCCCGCCTGTGAAAGTCATGCCCCTTCACCATGAATCCTCAAAGAGACGGCGAATCGCATCCAAGACGGTCTTGATGTATTCGAGGCTTATTTGCCCCTGCTTTGCAAGGCATGGAACCGATTTTACGCGACGCCATGCAGGCAAAAGAACGCGGCAAATCCCAAACGCTTCGAAGCATTCGAATTTGCCGCCGTCTGCGCCCTTTCATCGGCTTCGCGAACGATGGCCGTCTCTCGGAGGATTGTCAATCAAGGCCGATGATCTTGCCGTCGACGACATCGATGCGCATCGCGGCCGGAAACTTCGGCAAACCCGGCATGCGCATGATGGCGCCCGTCGTTGCGACAATAAAACCAGCTCCCGCGTTGAGGATGAGGCGCTGAACCGGAATGCGGAAGCCCTTCGGCGCACCGAGCGCCTTCGGATCGGCCGTGAGCGAGAATGGCGTCTTCGCGATGCATACCGAAAGGTGATCGAGCCCAAGGTCGGTGATGCGCTTCAGATCCTTCTTGGCGGCATCGGAAAGGTCGGCGCCGCTCGCACCGTAAACTTGCGTGACAATCGCGTTGATTTTCTCGAGAAGCGGCGCGTCTTCGGCGTAGGTGTTGATGAGTGGCTTCACTTCTTCGGCGGCGTCGATCACAGCCTGCGCAAGTTCCTTCGCGCCCTCGCCGCCCAACGCATAGCCGTCGCAGACCGCAAAACGCACGCCGAGTTCGGCGCAGCGCGTGCGGATGATGTTGATTTCTTCATCCGCGTCTGTGCGGAAGTGATTGAGCGAGACGACGATGTTGGGACCGAAGTGCCGCAGGTTCGCGACGTGAGCGTCGAGGTTGCAGAGGCCCTTCTTGAGGAATTCGGGGTTGGGTCGGCCAATGTCAGGCAGCGGCACGCCGCCGTGCCATTTGAGCGCCTTGGTCGACGTCACGAGGACGATTGCTGCAGGCGAGAGCTTCGCGGCGCGGCACTTGATATTGAGGAACTTTTCGGCGCCGAGGTCGGAACCGAAGCCTGCTTCCGTGATGGCGTAGTCGCCGAGCTTTAGGGCGGCGTAGGTTGCTGCAACCGAGTTGCAACCGTGAGCGATGTTGGCGAAGGGGCCGCCATGAACGAAGGCGAGGTTGCCTTCGATCGACTGCACAAGGTTGGGCTTCGATGCTTCGAGAAGGAGCGCCATCAAAGCGCCTGTCGCGCCCAGCTCCCTGCAGGTGCAGGCCGTGCCGTTCGTCTTGATGCCGAGCACGATCGAATCGATGCGGCGGCGAAGGTCGTCGGCGTCGGTTGCCAAGCATAGAATTGCCATAAGTTCGGAAGCGGCCGTGATGTCGAAGCCCGTCTCGGTCGGGATGCCGTTGGCAGGACCGCCAAGACCCGACACGATGTTGCGAAGCATGCGGTCATTCACATCGAGAACGCGGCGCCACGTGATTTCGCAAAGTTCGACCTGATGCCGATGGCGCGCGTTGTCGAGAAGCGCGGCCAGAAGGTTGTTCGCAGCCGTGATGGCGTGAAGGTCGCCCGTGAAGTGCAGATTGATCGCCTCCATTGGCAGGATCTGGCTGTAGCCGCCGCCGGTGGCGCCGCCCTTCATGCCGAAGACTGGGCCTAGAGACGGTTCGCGAAGCGCGAGCGTCGCGCGCTTGCCGATCTTCTTGAGGCCTTGCGCGAGAGCGATGGAGGTCGTTGTCTTGCCGGATCCGGCAGGCATGCCGGACGTGGCCGTCACGAGAATGAGCTTGCCTTTCATAGGGCGGTCGGCGCGAAGGTTCACTTTGGCTTTGTCGCGGCCGTAGGGTTCGAATTCCGAATCCTCAAGACCAGCGCCGTGCGCGAGGTCATTGACGGGAATAAGCTTGACGGCTTGAGCGATTTCAATGTCGCTGGGCATGGAAGTCTCCGAAAAAAATTAAAAAGGAAAAAGGTTCGAATTCGGTTCGTCGACCTCGATAGGTTCGTCAAGTCGGTTCCGAGCTTATGGCGAAGCCGTCGTGCGCAGACTGACGCAGGCGCTCAAGGGATCAACTTCACCGCGTCGGCGGGCGCTGATTCGAGGTTCTCATCGGTTGGATGCAAGCATGCAGTAAATCAAAAAATCGTCCCGCGCGTTTGCGGTGAAGCAAGTTCGGCGAAGCGGGCGCGCAGGGACCAAAACGAAAAAAAGGAGCGGGGAAAACGCACAAGGCCGACGTCTGCAGGACGACGTTTTTGGCGGAAGATCATCGACGCTTCCCGCTTAGAGAGGGTCGCCCGAACGAAGAAGCAGACGAGCGATTTCGGCGGCATTATGCAAGTCGAGCTTGCGATATGCGCTGCCGCGGTGAACCTGAACCGTTTTTTCCGAAATGCCGAATTCGGCGGCGACTTCCTTGTTGGAATAGCCCTGCGCGACCATGCGGATCACTTCGCGTTCACGCTGCGTGAGCTGTTCAAGGCGGGCCTTGAAGCCGGCCACTTCGGCCTGGTCGCGGCGGGCGGCTTTGGTGCGGGCGACGGCTGCGTCGATTACTTCGAGAAGGCGGTCGTCCTTCACGGGCTTCTGCAGGAAGTCGACGGCGCCGTTTTTCAAGGTGTTGACGGCCATGTCGATGTCGCCGTGTCCGGAGATGAAGATGATCGGCAGATCGCAGCCGAGCTCCTTGAGCTTGTTCTGCAGTTCAAGACCGGACATGTTGGGCATGCGGACGTCAAGCAGAATGGCGCCGTAGCGGCGGAAGTCGCTCGAAGCGAGGAAGCTGCCGGCATCGGCGTAGGTAACGACGTCGTA
>CAZUXQ010000148.1:0-4808 GCA_964624425.1 uncultured Sutterella sp. | reverse complement strand
CTTCACTATGCGGTGCAGAAAGATCGTCGTGCCGCGATCGGCATGGCCGCCGCAGCCGCAGGCTTGGCCGTTGCGGGCATTCATGAAGGCATCAAGGTGCCCGAAGTCGCTCGTCATGACGTGCCCATCAAGGATTTGCCGCCTGAACTCGAAGGCTTTGAATTCGTTCAGCTTTCGGATCTTCACTGCTCGGCCCTGCTTACTGAACCTCATGCCGCCGCGCTTGTCGATCGCGTGAATGCTTTGAATCCGAAGCTTGTTCTCATAACGGGCGATCTTGTTGACGGCGCGGTCGAGCGGCGCCTGAAGGACGTGGCGCCCTTGGGCGGCCTCAAGGCTGAGTTCGGCGTCTGGGGCTGCGACGGCAATCACGAACAGTACGGCGATTATGAAGGATACGGCCGACTGTTTGAAAAGCTCGGAATCCGAATGCTCAGAAACGCTCATGCGCTGATTGATGCGAACGGCGCGCGCATCGCGCTCGCGGGCGTCTGCGATCCGATGGCGGAGCGTTTCGGGCGCGAACTGCCCAACGTGCGCAAGGCATTCGACGGCGCTCCTGCTCCCGAGGATGCGCTTCGAATCCTCATGGCGCATCAGCCCAAATTCTTTCCGCGCTATCGCGAGCGCGAAGCCTTCGCGCTGCAGCTCTCTGGCCATACGCACGGCGGACAGATCATCGGCATGGACGAGATGGTGAAAATCATGAACGGCACATACGTGCGGGGGTTCTATAAGCTCGACGACGGCGCCGTCATGTACGTTCATCCGGGTTCGGGACTCTGGAACGGCTTTCCGATTCGTCTCGGCGTGCCTTCGGAGATTGCGCTTCTGAGGCTTGTGAAGGCTTGAGAAGCGCAAAAGCGCGGGCATCCGCCAAAATGAGCGTACTCTTCGAACTATTCGTCGACAGGCATGCGCCTATTGCACAACAAGACTGCACAGCATCATGACAACTCCGCAGAAACTCGCTCTTCTCGGCGCCACCGGCAGCATCGGCCGATCAGCCCTCGAGGTCGTCAGGCAGCATCCCGAATGCTGGCGCATTCATTCGATTGCGGGCGGCAGCCGCGTCGAGCCGATCGTCGAGCTGGCCCGCGAATTCCGCCCCGAACGCGTCGTCGTCGCCGATCCGTCCGCTCAGAAGGCGCTTCGTGCGGGTCTCGATGCTGAGGGCCTCAGCGGCATTGAAGCTGAAGCCGGTCCGGCAGCCGTCGCTTCTTTGGCGGACGATCCGGATGCGGATGCTGTTCTCCAGGCGATTGCGGGCGCTGCGGGCGTCGAGCCCACTTTCCGCGCGGCGCAGGCCGGCAAGCGTCTTTTTCTTGCCAACAAGGAAAGCGTCGTATGCGGCGGCGCGCTTCTGATTGATGCCGTCGAAAAAAGCGGCGCCGTGCTCGTGCCGGTCGACAGCGAACACAGCGCAATCTACCAGTGCCTCAGGGGGGCGCAGGAGTGCGACCGCGCTGCTGCGCGCCTTATTCTCACCGCTTCAGGCGGACCCTTCCGCGGCTGCAAGGATCTTTCGGGCATTACGCCGGAAATGGCCGTTCGTCATCCGAAATGGAGCATGGGCCGCAAGATCAGCGTCGACAGTGCATCTCTGATGAATAAGGGCCTCGAAGTGATCGAAGCGTCCTGGCTCTTCGGATTCCCGACCTCGCAGATCGATGTAGTCGTTCACCCCGAATCGATCATCCACTCGATGGTCGAATATGCCGACGGCGCAGTCATCGCGCAGCTCGGCATGCCGGACATGAAGACTCCGATCGCCTATGCGCTAGGCTGGCCCAATCGTCTCGACGGCGGCGCGCCCAAAATGAATTTCGCCGAGATCGCGGCGCTTCACTTCGAAGAGCCCGATCTCGAAACCTTCCCGTTGCTGCGCGCCGCATACGACGCGCTTGAAGCGGGCGGCGATCGCACGATCGTTCTCAATGCCGCCAACGAAATGGCCGTTGCAGCTTTTCTCGACAAAAAGATTGGCTTCACGGACATTTTCGACGTGGTTCGCGGCATGCTCGAAGAAATGCCCGCGAGCGACGTTCGCAGCGTCGACGACATTCTGGCAGTCGACCGCGAAGCGCGCTTTGAAACCATCCAGTTCATTTCGAAGCGCCTGCGCTGAGAGGCGTGACGGTCGTGCTCGCATCCTCGAATGCCTCTCGCTGGCCAAAGACGATGGAGCAGGGCAGTCTGATGAAAATTTTCAATCCAATTCTTCTCAATATCCGGAGAACTGTGCGTGGGCGTACTACTTTCCGTCATCGGCTTCTTAATCACGATCGGCATCATCATCCTCATTCACGAGGGCGGGCACTATTGGGCCGCCAAGCATCTCGGCTTTGCCGTGGAGCGCTTCTCGATCGGCATGGGCAAGGTGCTTTGGCGCTTCAGGCGCGGCGAAACGGAATTTGCGGTTTCAATGCTGCCCGTAGGCGGGTACGTCATGTTCAAGGAAGATTCGCCCGAGCTTGATGAAAAGACCCGAGCAAGACTCTTTGAAACGGGAGCGCGCTGGAAGAAGGCGATCGTAATCGCTTTCGGGCCTTTGATGAACTTCATTCTCGCGATCGTTCTCTACGCGGCTGTGGGCGCTGTAGGCGTCGAAGACATTGCGCCCTATGTGGCGCCGAAGCCTGCTTCGCAGGCCGAGGCCGCCGGCGTTAAGCCGATGGACAAGGTGCTTTCCGTCGACGGCGACCGCATCTACGGCATCGGCGACCTCAACCTCGCGCTAATGGAGCGCACGGGCGAGCCGAATGTTGAGATCACGTTTGAGCGCCGCGACGCCGAGGACGGTCGGCCTTATGTCTATGCGGCCGCTTTCAGCCTCGCGGATTTGACGCTTGACGAGGCGGCGAAGAAGCAGGGCTTCATCTTCCCCGAAATCGGCCTCCTTCTCGCCGGGCGAGGCATCGCGATCCGTTCGGTGACCGAAGGCGGACCGGCCGATAAGGCCGGCCTTAAGGCCGCTTCGCTTGTTCTCAAGGTGAACGGCGAGCGCGCAACGGCCGCGAATTTCAGTCAGGCGATCCGCTCGAGCCCCGGAAAGCCCGTGGAACTCATCGTTGCGGACGGCGTCGGCGAACGCACGACGATTTTGACGCCCGACGCCGTCAAGGATGAAGAGACCGGCGAAACGGTGGGACTCGCCCGTCTGATGTACGCATCTTCCATCGAATTCACGACCGTTCGTCACGATCCGATTGATGCCGTGAAGCTTGCCTATCAGAAGGTCGTTCGCCTCGTGAGCTTCCAATTCGGGACGCTGTGCGGCATGGCCAAGGGAGAAGTGCGCGCCGAGAATCTCTCGGGACCTGTCGGCATCGCCGATCAGGCGGGCAGCGCCTTTGCCGCCGGCTTTGCGGCCTTTCTCGAGTACATCGCGCTCATTTCGCTGGCTGTCGGATTCATGAATCTCGTTCCGATTCCTGCGCTCGACGGAGGGCAGCTCGTGCTCCTCGGCGTCGAGAGCGCGGCGCGCCGCGACATTCCGAAGAGCTGGCGCGAAAAGATCAACTTTGTTTCGATTGCGCTCATTTTCCTTTTGGCCGCTTACGTCACGATGAACGACGTGGCGCGCTTGGCGGACAGGTGAGCCGCCGAAACTCCAATAGATAGGACGCCTCGGGAAAGCAAGCTTCCGAAGCCGTGCGGATTTCCGCGGACGTGAACGGAGAGGCGCTTTCGGCGTCTCTCAAATGCATGAAATCGCGTCGACGAAAGACGCTGAGCCGGACGGATTTGCCTGCAGCTATGCCGATCGATGCATTTAGGTCTTATTGCGCGGCACAGCCGCAGCACGAAATTTGCTAACCTTAGGCACGATTTTCTTGTGCGCGTCTTCGGGCGCGTTGCAGACTGACAGCTCAACCGCTGATGCGGACGACGGAACTTTCCTTAGATTCCAAGTAGGAAAGCTCGCAGACGAACGCCTAGAGAAGTCAGGAACCCTCTTTGACAAAGAGTTTTGCCTTGCAGCTTCCCAATCTGAACCGAATTGGAGCGGCCGTTGCTGCTCTTTTTGCGATCGCCGGCAGCGCTTCGGCTTTTACGATTTCCGACATTCGCGTCGAAGGCATCGCTCGTACCGAACCGGGCACCGTCTTTTCGCACCTTCCTTTCCGCGCCGGCGATGAGTACACGGACGAAAAGGGCGTGCGCGCGATTCATTCGCTCTATCAGTCCGGGCTTTTCCGCGACGTTTCGCTCGCGCAGGACGGCGATGTTCTTGTCGTCCGCTTGATGGAGCGTCCAGCCGTCGCGACCATTGAGACGCACGGCATCAAGGCGTTCGACAAGGACGCCGTGGAAACAAGCCTTCGCGACGTCGGCATGGCCGAGGGCCGAATTTTCGACCAGGCAACGCTTGACCGCGCCGATCAGGAGCTTCGCCGCCAATACCTCGCGCGCGGCTATTACGGCGTGAACGTGAAGACGACCGTGACGCCGCTCGAACGCAACCGCGTGCGCATCAACATCAACGTCGACGAAGGACGCGCCTCTTCGATCGCCGCAATTCGATTCACCGGGAACAGCACGTTCGAAACCGAAGATCTGCTTGAACTCATGCAGCTCGGGACACCGAACTGGATCTCTTGGTACACGAAGCGCGACCTCTACTCGCGCGAAAAGCTCGCCGCCGACCTTGAAACGATCCGCTCGTTCTACATGAACCAGGGCTATCTTGACTTCAAGATCGATTCCGTGCAGGTGTCCATCGCGCCGAACAAATCCGACGTCTACATCGCCATCAACCTAACCGAAGGCGACAAGTACACGATCTCGAGCGTGAAGCTTCAGGG
>CAZUXQ010000147.1:0-4855 GCA_964624425.1 uncultured Sutterella sp. | reverse complement strand
CATGAAAAAAAGCACCGTCGCGACGCCGAGACCGATGTAGTGTTCGACGGCAAAGCCGACATTGGCGCCCAAAATACCGCCCGGCATCGCTGGAAGTGCAAAGGAAAAGCGGCGAAGACGCAGCGCTTCCAAGGCCGATGATGCGACGAGCAACGTAAGAAAGCCGAGCGCCGCGGAAAAGCGCGGCGGATTGATGCGCTCGGGCGCCGTTTCGCCGCGATGACGGCGCCCGAGCGAACGCACGGCAAAGAAGGCCACCATCGCAAATCCCAGCACGAACCACCAGGCCGAGAAGCCGAAGGTCGAGAGCATCAAATCCGAAATCCAAGCCCCCCAAACACCGCAGTAATTGCTCGGACGCGCCGACGTGCTCACCGAAAAGGACGGATCGCTTCTCGAGTAGCTTCCGAGAATGAGCGCCAGAATAACGACCGCAGGCACGGAAAGAACCCAGCTGCGCTCCCACAAGAAATGGCCGAATGCAACCGTCCACTCGGCAGCCTTTGCCCGAATGGCCGCTCTTGCCTCTTTCTTGCGCTTGATGCGCTCTTCGGCCTGCTGCGCTCTCTTTCGCTCAAGTTCGGCTATCGTGTTCTTTTTTTTTGCCATCTATCTAGAAAACCACATCTTGCAGGCCGCTTCGCTTCGAATTTCTATCGAACCGATAGCTCGCAAATCACCGACTAAAATTGTCGTCGGCAACTCAGGCAAAAGCCGAATCCAGGATCTTGACAGCACGGTCTCAGTGCGCGTCGGAAGTCCCGCCGGATGCGATGCGGTGCAGAAATTAACCCGTTTGGTATTTTAGCCAATGGGATTTACGGGGCTGCGCTTGTGACGCGCATTTGAAAATTCGGCGCCTGCAATCTTGTATCGAAATCCTGCGGGGTCCTGGCCTGCGTGCGGCAAGACGAAAAAATACCTCATAATGAAGGCATTTGATTTTAAGAATCCGCATCCGGGCTTCTGCGACGATAAGCGTCCGCGCCGCATGCTTTCTCTACGTACGGAGTTTTTATGGCAACCAAGCACGCCCCCGTCATCATTCTCGGAAGCGGTCCCGCAGGGTGGACCGCCGCCGTCTACTGCGCCCGCGCCAATCTGAAGCCCTTGCTCATCACCGGCATGGATGCTGGCGGCCAGCTCATGACGACATCCGAAATCGACAACTGGCCCGGCGCAGCAGACGGCATTCAGGGTCCGAAGCTGATGGAAAACCTTCAGAAACAGGCTGAACGCTTCAAGACGGAAGTTTCCTACGACATGATTACCTCTGTCGACCTTTCCAAACGACCCTTCACGCTGCAGGGCGACATGGGCGCAACCTATACCTGCGACGCGCTCATCATTGCAACGGGCGCCTCCGCAAAGTACCTCGGACTTGAAAGCGAAGCCTTCTACAAAGGCAAAGGCGTCTCGGCTTGCGCCACATGCGACGGCTTCTTCTACCGCGGCAAGCACGTCGCCGTCGTTGGCGGCGGCAACGCGGCGCTCGAAGAAGCGCTCTATCTCTCGCAGATTGCGAGCAAGGTGACGCTCGTTCACCGACGCAAGACCTTCCGCGCAGAACCGATCATGGTCGACCGTCTGATGGAAGCCGTGAAGATCGGCAAGATTGAACTCGCGCTTCACCGCACGATTGCCGAAGTGCTCGGCGACGGCCAAGCCGTCACCGGCGTTCGTCTTGCGAGCACCGCAGGTGAAGATGACCTGGAAGTCGCCGTCGATGGACTCTTCGTCGCGATCGGCCACAAGCCCAACACGGACCTCTTCAAGGACTCGCTCGAACTCGTGAGCGGCTACATCAAGACGGCCGGCACTGGCACGCAGGCCGCGACCGCCACAAACATCCCCGGCGTCTTCGCCGCGGGCGACGTTCAGGACTCGGTCTACCGTCAGGCTGCTACGTCTGCGGGAACCGGTTGCATGGCCGCACTTGATGCACAGCGCTTCCTTGAAGCCCAGCATTAAGACTCGACTTTCTCGAAGCGCCCTGCCGCGCTTCCGCAAAGACTGCAGGAACATCTTTAAAAGATGCTTTGCGGGGTCTTCTATTCAATTCGAGACCGACTCGTCCATGCAATCTCGCCGCGGCATTGTCGTCTTACCTATCGAATACTCTTCCATATGTCCAAATCTCATGCGCTCTCGGATTTGAAATCCCTGGGCAAGGAAATGAAGGCGATTGCCAAAGCACGCGAAGAAGAGCGCGCGAGGAAAGAAGCTGAAAGAGCCGCGGCTCGTCAGAATGCCGCGCTTTTCGAGAAGGCCATGTCGGATCTCGGCGTTTCCCGTCTTCAAGCAAAATACAAGCGCGTCGAGCACAGACTCACGCCCGCGAAGCCTATTGTCCGCCGGCGCCAGATCGAAAAGCAGGAGATTCTCGACGATTTGCTCTCGGACGGCTGCGACCCCTTCGTCTTTCTTGAAAGCGACGACGGCATGTTCTTCCGCCGTCAAGGCGTTTCGCCCGACATCCCCCGCAAGCTCTACCGAGGCGAATGGACCGTCCAAGGCCGCATCGATCTGCACGGTCTCTTCGTTGATGAGGCGCGTGACGCCGTCGCGAACTTCCTTCGCGAATCCCGAATTCGCGGTCATCGATGCCTGCACATCGTGCACGGCAAAGGCTATGGCTCCGTCGGCGGCCAAAGCATTTTGAAGGAACTGGTTCGCCGCTGGCTCAAGCAGTGCGACGAAGTCATGGCCTTCGTGCAGGCACCGCCCAACGACGGCGATTCTGGTGCAGTCATTGTTCTCCTGAAGCCCTTTCTTCACTGACTGATTCCCTTCAGACAGAGATCTCACCGAGCTCCGGCCAACCAGACCAACCATATCTCACGAGCCGCAAAATGATCAACGTTCTGCAAGCCCCCGTCCTCAATGCATCTTTCGTCATCGACACGATCGGCATGCTAGGCTTCGCTCTGGCCGGCATCCTCGCCGCCCGCGGCAGAGGCATCGACCCGATCGGCGTCTTCGTCATGGCTTTCACGACTGCTTTCGGCGGCGGGCTCGTTCGCGACATTCTGATCGATAATCGCCCGTTCTATTGGGTTGCGCATCAGGAATACGTCTGGGGCATCGTCATTCTGACGATCTTCGCGCCGCGCATCGTCGACCGCCTTCAGCAGAGAACGCTCAATACGCTCTATGTCTGGGCCGATGCGGTCGGTCTCGGCGCCTTTACTGCATCGGGCACGCTGATGGCCAACGAAATAGGCTTTCCGTCGCTCGCCGCAACACTCATGGGCGTTTGTACCAGCGTTTTCGGCGGTCTTCTTCGCGACGTTTTCCTCAACCGCGTTCCGCTTGTTCTCTCGGACCGTCAGCCTTATGCGATCGTATCCTTTGTGGGCGGTTGGCTCCTTCTCATTCTGATAGCGGCCGGAATTCCATCCGATACGGCGGGCTACGTCACCTGCGCGACCGTCGTTGCGCTGCGCATGAGCACGCTGACCCTCAAGCTCGAAATCCGCTATTGGACCAAGATCAGCGAGCGCATCTTTCCCGGGAACGGCCCGCTGCCGCTTGAGCATCAAATCGAGTCCGCGCTCGAGAACATAAACGGCCCCGAATATGTGCCGGCGCCCGGTTTAGAAGAAGAGGATGAAAAAGCAAAGAACGCTCGCAATCATCCAACCGACAAACAATCGGATGATCCGGCTGATGCCTCAGCCTCAAGAACCGCTAGAGCGCCAAAACGAAAATGACGCTGATACCCCACAAAAGCCGCTCCGCTGCCTGATGCATTCGGACGGAACCGTACGAGTGCCTGCAAACCCGCAACCGCAAGAGACATACTGAATCTTTCGTTCTTAAACGGCGGATTCGCCCGTTTCGCCCGTACGGATTCGGATCGCCTGCTCGACATCAAAGACGAAGATTTTTCCGTCACCGATCTTTCCAGTGCAGGCCGCCTTGCGGATGGCTTCGATGGCTGTATCGAGGATGTCTTCCGAAACTACTGACTCGATTTTAAGCTTGGGCAGAAAGTCGACGACATACTCTGCGCCGCGATAGAGTTCGGTGTGACCTTTTTGTCGACCGAAGCCCTTGACTTCGGTCACCGTCAGACCGTTGACGCCGATCTCCGAAAGCGCCTCACGAACGTCATCAAGCTTGAAGGGCTTAATGACCGCAACAATCTGCTTCATGACAACCTCCAGCAAAAGTCTTTCAAGTCTTGCGATTGTCTCAAAAGACGAAAACCGGCGCAAATGCGCCCAGCTTCCTTCATTCATTTCCGCGAATTGCTTGTCCGCAACGGCCTTCTTGGAAGCTTTTCTTCAGCCTTCTGCGTGCGCAGTGGTCTGAGCCGTCACGCCTACGCGGTATTTGCAGAACGAGACGTCCTTGACGCGAACGCCGAACTTCAGAGTATTCCTTCCTCTGACGCCAGGCATTGATGAACGTGGCGATGTCCGCAACATGCGCGGCGCATCCATCACTTCGTTGATCGTGTGCTGCTGACCGCCGATGAGATAAGCATTGAGCTATGGATGAGCGAATCCTTAGGAACCGCCTCTATTCCGAAGCCTGAAGTTTTGGACTCTTCCGATTGCGTATGGATTTGTCAAAGCGGACGGGCGCATCGATCGCCCGCATGCAGGCAGATCTCAGCACGAAAGAGCCGATGCCATGCGTTCGGCAAGCATTTTGGCAAAATCCTTTTCGTCGGCTTCTACCATGATGCGCAAAAGCGGTTCTGTACCCGACGGTCGAATGAGGACTCGGCCCCGCCCTTCGAGCTCACGTTGCGCGTCCGCAACTGCTATTTCGAACATTTTGTCATTTTGCCAATCAAAGCCCTCCGGCAGCTCCTTATTGACAAGCACTTGCGGCAGGAGCGGGA
>CAZUXQ010000146.1:0-4909 GCA_964624425.1 uncultured Sutterella sp. | reverse complement strand
CGGTTGATGCCGATGCGGCGCACGTACTCGTCGTAGACGATGCGTTCGCTCTTGCGGATGTCGTTGATCGTGCGAAGCAGCGTTTCGCAGAGCTTGTCGGCGTACTTCGCCGTGAAGCGGATGCCCATGAGCTCGCGCTGCATCTGATCCTTGAGCGCTTCGACGCCTTCGGCTTCGGGGCCCTTGCCGGCGACGAGCGTCACGAGGTCCTTAAAGCAGGCTTCGACGCGCTTGAAGATCTCGAGGCTCTTTGCCTTGAGCTCTTCGAGCTGGCCCACCGTCATCGCGGAGGCGCCCATGTCGGTTTCGTCTTCATTGGCGCCCAGAACATTCTTTTCATCGTCGGGCGTCACGATGCCGTCGACCACTTCGTCGATCTGAATGCGGCCTTCGGCAATCGCTTCGGCGCTTGCGAGCACTTCCTTGATCGTCACCGGGCAGCGCGCGATGGCGAGCACCATATGCTTCAGGCCGTCCTCGATTCGCTTCGAAATTTCGATTTCGCCTTCGCGCGAGAGGAGTTCGACAGAACCCATTTCGCGCATGTAGATGCGAACCGGGTCGGTCGTGCGGCCGAATTCGCTGTCGACCGTCGAGAGCGCGGCCTCGGCTTCCGCTTCGGCGTCTTCTTCGCTGATGACGGCGTTGTTGCCCTGAATGAGCAGCTGCTCTTCGTCGGGCGCGACTTCATGCACGGCAATGTTGAGATTGCCGAGAATGTTCACGATCGTTTCGATCGCGTCGTCGTCCAGGAGAGTATTCGGGATGATGTCGTTGATTTCGCTGTAGGTGACAAACCCTCGTTCCTTGCCCATGCCGATCAGCCTGATGAGGCGCGAGCGGCGGTCTTCCTTCGTGTCGGGCTCATCGGCGCCGTAGCTGTGCGCCATTGCTTCGCGAAGCGCCTTGTCGCGCGCGGCGCGGCTTTTGCGCGAAGCGCGCTGCCTGCGCTGGGGCCTGCCGGCTTCCGCGCCTTCGGCAGGCGCTTCTTTGGCTTCCTCGACGGCTTCTTCCGTCTTTTCGGCCTCGGCGGCGACGAAATCGTCGATGTCTTCGGGAATGTCCTCAATGGCCGCATCGTCGTCGACGTCCATCATGTCGATCACGTCTTCGTCGAAGCCGTCCATTTCTTCGTCGGACTTCTTCGACTTGCGGCCCTTCGCGATTTTCGAAGACTTCGCCGCCTTCGCGGCGGCGGACTTCCCGGCAGGCTTGTCCTCCGCAACGGACTCGGCCGCTGTTTCGGAAGCAGCTTTCGCCTTCTTGGCCTTGGCGGCCTTCATCGTCTTCGCCGCCTTGACCGTCGTCGTCCTGGCCGTCGTTCTCTTCGCGGCCGTCTTCTTGACGGGCTCTTCTTCCGCTGCTGTTTCAGGGACAGGTTCCGGCGCGGCTTCGCGGGCGAGAGCTTCGGCAGAAGCCCGCGCTTCAGCCTCCTTCTTCGACGGCTTCTTCGCCTTCGCGGACTTTTCCGTCTTTTCGGCCTTCGAAGCCTTTGCTTTCTTCGCGGGCTTTTCCGCGGCTTGTACGCGCCCTGCCCCAGCCTTGGCCCTCGACTTTCCGACAGGCTTCTTCTCGACTTCGTCCACGAATTCGACGGAAAGCCTCAGATCCTTCGTTTCCATTGCCGCCTCCGCCTTTTTCGGCGTCTTTTTCTTCGGCGCAGGCTTGCCGGCGGACTTCGCCGCAGTCTTCTTGGGCGTTTTTTCTTCCTTTGCTTTCTTAGCAACTGCCATGAATCATCTCCAATACGCCGGCGCGTCGTTCGGCCTGCGGGCCCGAAGTCCACAGCCGAAGCGGCTTTTCGGCTGCCGCAGGCCTTCCGAGGGATAGCGGACGGCGAATCGTCTTCACAGACGATCCGCCATTCATACATGCACTGCTTATTTTCTAATTCGTTCCAATCCGAAGCCCCCGCCGGATTCGTCTTCTGGCAAAGCGCCTTAAGCAGCGCTTCCGAAGCTCCAAAATGAAGCCCGCCCGAGCGCTGCTCCCATTGACTTCAAAAAATCCAGGGCGCGGCAACGAACGGATTGCGCAAAGCAGACTTCAAGCAAACGCCTTGAAATTTTGCCATAGGATTCCGAAAAGAGCCAAAACCCAAACTCAAATAAGCCCGATTTTCAAGATGTTTCGGATTGTCATTTTGCAACCAAATGCTTCAAAATGATTTTCGTCTTAATTGATCAAGCCGCAGCGGGGAAGCCGCGCCCCCGAAGCTCAGGCCGCAGGTTCCCTGAGGCCGAAGACCCGACGCAGATAACGCACGTAGCTTTCGTCTTCGCACATGCCCTTTTCGGGCGAATCCGAAATCTTTGCAACCGGCTGTCCGTTGCACTTCACCATCTTGATGACGACGTTCAGCGCTTCAGGACCGCGATCGTTCATGAGGTTCGTGCCGATGCCGAAGCCGAGGCCCACTCGGCCGCGGAAGCGCCGGTAGAGATCTATCACTCGCGGGATCGTGAGCGAGTCCGAGAAGATGAGCGACTTTGTTCTGGGATCGCAGCGGTTCTTCTTCCAGTGTTCGATCATCCGCTCGCCCCAGACGAAGGGATCGCCCGAATCGTGGCGCGCGCCGTCGAAGAGCTTGCAGAAGTACATGTCGAAGTCTTTGAGGAAAGGCTCGATGCCGTAGACGTCCGAGAGCGCAATCCCGAGGTCGCCTCGGTACTCCTTGGCCCAGCGCTCGAACCCGAAGATCTGACTGTCGCGAAGGCGCGGCCCCAATGCCTGACAGGCCTGAAGGTATTCGTGCGCCATGGTGCCGAGCGGAACAAGGCCGAATTTCTTCGCGAGCATCACGTTCGAGGTGCCCGAAAGCATCGCGCCCAGGCGCTCCTTGAGAATGGAGACGACCTTTTCCTGCCAGCCGCGCGAGAAGCGGCGGCGCGTGCCGTAGTCGGAAATGCGAAGGGCGTCGCCGCCGGGCTCGTTCAGAAGCATGTCGATCTTCGCGTTGAGCCTTCTCAGGCCTTCGTCTTCCGTGAGATTCGGATAATTGCGGCGGAAGTAGACTTCGTTGATGATCGCAAGAACCGGGATCTCAAAAGGAATCGCATGAAGCCACGGTCCGCGGATGCGCACGTCGATGCCGCACGGATAGTCGTCCGACGCGGCTGCCTCGACATACTTGCGCTTCAGATGAAAGAGGCTCAGAAACTCGATGTAGTCGCTCTTCATGAAGCGAAGCCCGGCCAAATAGGCCAGTTCGTCTTCCGTGAAGTATATGCCGCAGAGCGCGTCGAGCTCGTCGTTGATTTCGTCGAGGCACGGACGCAGATTCACGCCGGGCGTGCGGCACTTGAAGCGATACTCAACTTCGGCCGCAGGAAACTGATGCAGCACGCACTGCTGCATCGTGAATTTGTAGAGGTCCGTGTCGAGAAGCGATTGAATGATCATCTGAGTTCGTCGTCCAGAAAGACGCCTCGGCCGGCAAGGCGCAGCCGCGTCAAGGCTGGCCGCGGCCGACGAATTTCTCCGCTTGAGCGGCAAGCCGCTCCCAATGGAAAGTTTAGCGGCGCCTCGCGAAAAAGTCCGGCGGCGGAGAATGCCGCCGCCGATTCGCGCGGAAGCGCCGGGCTTCAGCCTGCCGCCGCAACTGCTTCCAGCACCGCCTTGGCGGCTCGGTACTGCTCTGAAGCCTCAAGCTCCGCTCTGTCGAGCGGATCCGCGCCGTCGGGCATGATGCGGGCGAGACGTTCGCTGAAGACGGCCGGACGGGACCAAGAGAGCGAACCGAGCACTTCGTCGACCTCGTCGGGACGACTGCAGTAGAGAACGGCGTCGCAGCCGGCCTCGAGCGCGCGCGTCGTGCGCTC
Organism: uncultured Sutterella sp.; assembly: GCA_964624425.1. Classification (GTDB taxonomy): domain Bacteria; phylum Pseudomonadota; class Gammaproteobacteria; order Burkholderiales; family Burkholderiaceae_F; genus Sutterella. The sequence goes on along the minus strand of CAZUXQ010000146.1, from coordinate 1,088 downwards.
GAGCGGAGAGAGGAGTCTGCCGTCCGGCCCGGCGGCGCCTTTCATCGAGAGATCGTCCGAGAAGAGCAGTCCCGAAAAGCCGCAGCATCCGCGCAGGATGTCTCGGATGAGGCGCGGCTCATAGGTGGCGACGCCGCCGTCGAAGGCTGCGTAGGAAACATGCGCGGTCATGACCGAATCGAGAAGTCCCGCAAGGGTCTCGTAGACGCTCAGATCCTTCATCACCGCCTCTATGGAACGCTCGTCCGTCGGAAGCGCCGCATGACTGTCGGCCTGCGCCCAGCCGTGGCCCGGGAAGTGCTTGCCGCATGAACCCATGCCGGCTTGCCGCAGTCCCGCGATGAGCGCGGCCGCATTGCGCGCCACTTCCGCCGGCGTCGCCCCGAAGGAGCGGCTGCCGATCACGCCCGAGCGTTCATAGTCGAGATCGAGCACGGGCGTAAAGGAGAAGTCGACGCCGCAGGCGCGAAGTTCGGATGCGAGCACGAAGCCGGCTGCCGAAAAAGCGCGGATCGGATCGGCCGTCCTGGAGAGCGAGCGCATGGCGGGAATCTCGGTGAATCCATCGCGGAAGCGCTGCACGCGTCCTCCTTCGTGGTCTACCGCGATCGGCATGCCCGGACGGAGCGAATGAATTTCCGCGCAGAGCTCGGCGAGCGCCTCGCGCGACTCGAAATTCCTCGTGAAAAGAATGACGGCGCCCGCGAGCGGATGCCTGATGCGAGCCCTTTCGCGCTCAGTGAGCGAAGCGCCCTCAATATCGACGACGATCGGCCCGAGAGCCGAGGCCGCACGAAGCTTTGCTTTGGTAAGCATGCCCATTTTGAATCGAATCCTATTAACCAGTCGTCTATTTGCTATTTTTTCTTTTTTATGTCTGAGTAGACCATTAAGGTCTAAAAACGACAGCAAATAAACGCCCAATTGATATTTTAGAGTTAAAACCGAATGTGTTTGAGAGCGTCCTAATTTTTGCAGGCGGCTCATCATGACTGCCGCACAAGAAGGCCCGCAAGAAGAACGAAAACAATTCTTTGCCGAACTCGACAAGCCGCAGGACGAATTTCTTCAAAAGCGCAGGGAAGCCG
>CAZUXQ010000145.1:0-4958 GCA_964624425.1 uncultured Sutterella sp. | reverse complement strand
GAAGCGTCGCTCGAACGCGTCTTTCCGGTCATGCACGCGAAGCGTGCGAACTGCCATTTGATCTTGGCTGTGGCGCTCTTGCGTGTTCTCTCGAGCGAAAGCTACTTCGAGGGGCTGCGCGCGGCAAGCATTCTTCCGGAGGCCTCCCGCAATGCGCTGGGCTTTCCGAAAGTCTCGGCGATTCTCTCGGACGTGCGCGAAAAGACTTTTTGCATGGCTGCGTTCGACGCTCGCGCTTTGGACGAGAAGTCGCTCGCTCGGCTCTGCATCGTGAAGAAACGCAGCGAGGAGCTTATTGCCATGAATGCTGAGAATGAAAAGGCAGTAAAGGACGAAGCTGAAGTCATCCAGTCCGCGCTCGATCAGTATCTTCTTCATCTCGGTCGCGTGAAGCGCTTTGCCTTGATGCGTTCGCTCAGAAACGGACTTGAGGGCGTGGTCGAGCTGCTTTGACAAGCGGGAAAAAGAAACCGGCAAAAAGGAAGGAGCAGCAGCGATTGCCCCGTTTCTGCACGGCGCATCTTAAGACAGAAGGAGGCTTCGAGTTTTCTTCGTCAGATCTCGTCAGCCGCCCATTGCCCAGCCGGACGACCGAACGTGAAACGCTCGCAAAGCGAGTTGCGCCAGACAGTTCGTTCCGTGGATGCCGTCTGCAACTTTGTTTCCGGCATGAATGTCTGGGACCATCCTGCCTTTGCGGCAGAGCCCTTCGTCTTTGCGTTGACAACGATGCCGATCACAGGGCTCGGAAAAGCGTCTTCGAAATATCGACGGCTTTTCCGCCTATTCTTGTCGACAAGGGGGTTCCGGTCGGAGAGTTCGCGAAGCGTCGTGTACGACCGTCCTGGCGTCGTCCGTTTGGAAGCTCTGGCCGTCTGCTTGATGCACTGCTCGTCCTTGTTCTGATCCGCATTGTCGCCTGTCAATTGAGCGTGAAGTCGTACTGGCCGGCAACAACAGAAACGCGTCACGGATCACGCTGCGGCATTCTTCTGCAACGGACATGCTTGCATTTTCTTGTCCATCGTGAGGAAGCCGCACGGAAAAACTCACGAGAATCTTGCGTTCGGCGTTGCGCGAACGCACAACATCTCCCTAAGCGAACTCTAATCCAGCCCCTTTCCTGGAAGGAACGATTGTCCATTTGAACCGCTGAATGCAGTACTCTGTTCGCAAATGCTTCAAAACCGGCTCCATATGCACGCATTCTCTGAAATTCCAACGGGCGCAGGTCCCGAGAGGGGCGGCAATGCGTTGGGAGGACTGCCGCATCTTCATTGACGGCATGCTCAAGCAGAATGCGAGCGCCATCAATGACCAGTCGACTTTCGTTAGCAGGCTCAGGACGCCAATCATGACGGTTCGGCATTTTCGAACAATTCGAAAACTCGCAGCATTTTCTCGCAGCGATAAAGCCTCTCTTCACTGAAGACGGCACTAAAGCGGATTCGAAGCGAGCGGAGGGGAATGAACAGAGGAAATGAACCGGCCCGGAGCTTTCGCGCCGAGCCGTACCTTCAAATCAACTTGTAATTTTTATTGCGAAATGCGTCATCGGCAGTTCGTTGGAAATGCCGGGCGCATTATTCCGCAACGTACGCGCCGTAGAAGTCGTAGTCGTTGTTGGCCTTTGGAAAGAAGTCCTGAAGGTTCTTGCGCTTCGCGGATGTCGTGTCTTCGAAGACAAGCCAAGCCCAAGGCGCGTCGTTCCAGATAGTTTCCTGGATTTTCTTGTAGATCGGCGCACGCTTTTCTGGATCGGTCGTGGCGATGCCCTGATCGAGAAGTTTGTCGACGAGCTCATTGGCATAGTAGCCTTCGTTCGCAAGGACCGGCGGACAGTTTTTTGATTCAAAAATCGGACGCAGCGCCCAGTCGATGTCGAGCGATGAGTTCCAGCCGATGTAGTAGAGCTTGCTCTTGGCGTCTTCCGGATTCTTGATTGATTCGACCATCGAGACGCGCTGGCCTGCTTCAAGCGCTTGGAGCGTCACCTTGATGCCGACCTGAGCCAGCTGCTGCTGCAGGACCTGAATGACCTTCTGCGATGTGGAGTCGTTGTAGCCCGACCAAAGCGTGGTTTCAAAGCCGTTCGGAAAGCCCGCTTTCTTAAGAAGTTCACGGGCCTTCTGCGGGTTGTATTCCCACGGACCGATCTTCTGCGCGTATTCGATCTGTGCCGGGATGACGCCCGTGGCGGGGCGGGCATAGCCTGCGAACGCGACCTTGGCAAGCGCTTCCTTATTGATGGCGTAATTGATTGCCTTGCGAACCGTCGGGTTGTCGAAGGGCTTGGCAAGATTGTTCATGATCATGTAGCGCATCGTCACGGACGGCTGCACGAGAACATCGATATCAGGCAGGTTCTTCACTTCCTTGATCATTTCGACCGGCATCGGCTGGATGATGTCGGCTTCGCCCGTGCGCAGCATTGCCACGCGCGTCGCGTTTTCGACGACCGGAATCCAATTGATGCCGTCGACCTTTGGGAGGCCTTTCTGCCAGTAGTTGGGGTTCTTTACGACGATAAGCTTTTCGCTCGGGTTGTATTCTTTCATGAGGAAGGGACCCGTGCCGCAAGGTTCGAATGCGATGTTGCTGCCGCTCTTGATCGAATTCGGGCAGACCATCTGCATCGTGTTGGCGGCCAAGCGCGAGATGATCGGGGAGAACGGACGCTTCAGCGTCATCTTCACCGTCAGGGAAGCCACGACTTCGACGGACTTGATCGAATCGAACTGGCTGCGGCGCGAAAGCTTGTTGTCCGGATTGAGCATGCGCTCGATGTTGATTTTGACGGCTTCGGCATTGAAATCTTCGCCGTCCGAGAACTTCACGCCTTCACGAAGCTTGATCGTGTAGACGAGGCCGTCGTCCGAAACTTCATACCCCGTCGCAAGCTGCGGGACGACCTTGAGGTTGCGGTCGAGCGTGAAAAGCCCCTCGTAGAAAGACTTCGCGACCGTTCGGGAGAGCGCATCCGAAGCGTTGTAAGGGTCGAGCGTCGTGAAGCCTTGGGCAACGCCCACCGTGATCGTGCGGGAGACGGCCTTGGCGTTTTCAGAAGGAACAGGCGCAGCGTTTGCGCGTTCGGGCCGTACTATTTGGAAGGAGCCGGAACCGAAACCAGCGCAGACGAGCGCGGCGGCGGAAAGCTTAGTGATGGTCTTGATGCAGGAATTCGTCTTCGTCATTTCTTTTGCCTTTGAATTCTGGTGGTCCGCAAGTTGGTTAGGATCTCAAGTGGAGAAAAAAGAGGCGGACAACGGGTTGAGAACGAGTGAGCAGAAAGCGCGTCAACCGAAGGCTGCAGGCATTCGAAAGCCGGAGAAGACGACGTTCCCGTCCTATTTGTTCGGACGGACCGCAGGAGGAAAATTCGTCGGTATCTCAGCGATCCTGATGCGGGCAGCGTACTGAGCGCGGGGAGCCTATTCGGAGCGGGCTCTGGCTCAGGAGGCGTCATTCACCGCACGGAGCGGTGTCGTTCAGCAAAAGAAAAGACGCTTTGTGCGCGAATGCACGAAGAGCAGAGAAAAGGAGAAATGAGGACAGATTCTTCAGACGGAAAAGAAACAAGAAGAAAAGCCGCAGACAAGCGGCCGATGCATGCCGTCTTTGAATTGAGAATCGTCATTTTTATGCCTTTCGAGTGAAAGAGCGCCGCCACAAATCCCGGCGCTCAATAACCGCAGCGGCCCTTCGTCCCGTTGCATCGACGCGCTTTCCGTATTAAGGACGCTGTCGAGCTCGTCTGCTAGACGAAGCCGCTTAAGACGCACGCTACTCGTTTTTTCTTTGATTGTCCATAGGCTGAATTGCTTAAATTCGAGGCTTCTTGCTGTTTTTCTCATCAAATTCTTTGATGAATCACATGCTTTTTTGTGGATGGTGAACAGCATCGGCGCGTGTTTTCTTTCAAGGAAAGCCGAAAAGGATGCATAGGCAGGATGACGACGCAGAGCGCTTGACGATCATCCAGGAAATCGGATCCGTCGGCGCCATGCTGATGAAGATGAGCATCGGCGGCCCGCACTGCTTCGCATCAGCAGGCGAGGATTGAGCGTGTTGGTTCAAGGAGCCTGCACGCTCTGCATCCGCGCCGACAGCCTCAAAAACAAGTTTGGACGGACGAATTCCGGCTCGAGAGCTGAATTTTGCCGCCAAGGTGCGGCCGGCGCATTCTCTGCAGGAACAGCATCCGGCCGGCGATGCCGAGCCGGCACGGATCCGAAACATCGCCGGGCTGCATCTGAACCGTCGACGAAATTGCCGCAGGCGCGGTTTGCGGCCAAGCCGGCCGCAGGGGTCTCCTGGATTCAATGCTGGCGAACCGCGAAGCCGTTGATTTGATCAAGCGGGCGGTCTTTGGCCCAGACGATCGCGCGGCGACGGTCGTGCTGCGTATAGGCCGGTGTTTCAGAGAAGAGCAGCCAGACAAGAAACTCGCGGTCGCGGTTCCTCTCGCTCCCGGCGGAGGCGGCGAGCAGAGGATCGGGTGATTCGCCGTCTCGAAGCGTGCGAGTTCTCAGCGCGAGATAGGGGCCTTTGCGGCCTTCGGCTTCGCAAGCCCGCGGGTCTGCATAGTCGATTTGCGGGCCGAGAATGAGCGAAAGGACGCTTGCCTCGCCCTCCAGAGGGCTGGAGGACATGCCCGTCGCATGCTGGTCGCAGGAAATGAGCGCAACGCGCTTGAAGGTCGAAAGAAGTCCGACGGCCGATTCAAAGCCTGCGGCGAGAGAAAACGGACCGTCCGCGACGGCGACAGCGTTTCCTTTGAATTTCTTCGCGGCCGCGAGGACGGCGGCAATGCCGTTGTGCATGCTCAACGCAAAGCGTGCGGGCGAGAGCGGGTTCCTCTCGGCCGCGTCCTTGACCTGCAGAAGCGCTTCATTGATGTTTCTCCAGCGGGACGCAAATACAAGCGCCGTGCCGGGAGCAGCGAGTTCGGCTTCAAG
>CAZUXQ010000144.1:0-4980 GCA_964624425.1 uncultured Sutterella sp. | reverse complement strand
AGATGCCGCTCTCGGCGAAAGCCTGGTTCGTGAAGTCGATTTCGTATTCGCCGGCGAGCGAATTGATGTTTTTAAAGCGCAGCTTCAGAAGTCGCATGATCCTCACATCCTTGCCGTTCGTTTCTCCTGCCTTGGCCTTCTGCTCTTCGGCCGCTCGGCGCGCGGGCGCCCGCCGCAGTCTTTTCCGCATCGACAGCCGCGGCCGTCTGCGCGGCCTCGCAGGCTTCCCTAAAGAGCCGCCTCATCTCTGTCTTCGTCTCATCTGAGAGCCCCTCGGCAGACATCACCGACTCGAACACTTCTTCGGGGGTGACGTCTTCGAGCTTCGCAAAGCTCTCGGCATCGTCGTTCCGGCTGCAGGCGCGCTCAACGCGCACGGGTCCGAGGTTGACGCCTGCGTCTTCGGCGGCGATTCTCAGCGCCTTGACAAGCTCGCCGGGATCGGTCGCTTCGCCTTCGAAAATGGCTTCGAGAATGGCGCCGGGATGCAGCTGCGCCGACTCATCAATCTGCCGAAGAAGCGATTCGCGGTCGCCGCGAATGCGCCCGATGAAGCGCGGCTGCGGAACCGGCACGACCGTTACGTCTGTCTTCGTCGCGGCAACATCGGCCAAAAGCACCTGGAAGGAATCCTTTTCGTTCTTGAAGGAAAGCGCCAAAGGCGCACCTGAGTAGTAGGTCGGCACGGCGCTTTTGATCTGCTGCGGAGAATGAATGTGTCCGAGCGCCACGTACGCCCAGAAGCCGCCGAAAGCGTCCGCCGAGACGTTTCGAAGCGTCCCGACGAAATGCGAATTGGCGGCATTGAGGCGCGACTCGGGCGAAACGCGGCTCCCCGTCACGAAAAGGTGTCCCATCGCAACGAGCGGGACAGCCGCGGCATCTTCGCCCATCTCGCCGCAGAGCTTGTCGAGAAGCCGCGCATGCACCGCTGCGTAGCGCTCCCTCACGCCCTTCTCCCAGAGAAGCGCTCGGTCTTCGTCCGACATGTCGGCGCTCGACGTTCTCACGTCGCCTTCCCTCAGGTACGGCACGGCCGCCAGTCCCAAACGCGGCTTGCCGCTTGAGTCGCGAATGACGAGCGCTTGGCTTTCGACGTCTTCGCCCGACACGACGCACTTCGCCGTCTTCAAGAGCCGTCCCGGCGCAGAAAGGAAGCGCGGCGAATCGTGGTTCCCCGCCGCAACGACGGTCGCCCAGATCGGACGGCGCGAAGCTTCAGCAAGAAAATCGTAATAAAGCTGCTGCGCGGTCGTCGACGGCATCGTCGTATCGAAGATGTCGCCCGAAATAAGCACGACGTCGGGCTTCTCGGCATCAATCGTCGCCAGAACCCAGTCGAGAAGCGCAGCAAAATCCTTCGTGCGGTCCACCCCGGAGAGCGTTTTGCCGAGATGCCAGTCCGACGTGTGAAGAATGCGGATCGAGTCCGCCGGCGTCGTTTCAGCTGAAGAGGCCATTGAAAATCCTAGAAACGAGGCGCCCGCAGGATGCATGAGAACGCTTGAGAAAGGCGCACTCCCCAAAGCACGAAGCATGGAAGCTCCGCGCCCCGCTGCAGGCAGCCGACATCACAATCTATTTCGAAACTATAGAGACTTCTGTCGGACGCGCCTCGGCTTGAGGACGGCGAGTTTTGCCGTGCCGATCAGTCCGGCGGCGGTCCGGCAGCTTAGCACGGCTATGCGGGTTCGTCCGACTTGGCCGTCTTCGAATTCTGCGGCTCGCCGATTTTCGGCGCAATCTTCGACTGTTCCGAAACGGGAGGCGCTGCTGCGCCGCCCATGGCGGAAGTCGTCGGGAGCAGCGGCTTGGCCTCGGCCGCCTTCTTGTCTGCGGCCTGTGAGTAGGCCGCCGCGCTGCGGCCGGCAGTTCTGCCGAAGACGATTGAATTCGTGATGCCCAGCCTGTCAGGGCGAGAACGGCCGAAAACGCCGCCTGTTGCTTCGCCCGCTGCATAAAGTCCCGGAATCACTTTCATGTCCGGAGTAAGAACCTCCGCCTTGGCGTCGATCGCAATGCCGCCCGCCGAAGAATGGTAGGCCGGGCGCACCTTGAAGGCATAAAGAAGCCCATTGGCGCCCGTCGTCAGCGGCGAATTGAGCGCCGTTCGCCCAAAATCCTCGTCCAATCCTTTCGCCTGCATCCTGCGGTAGCGCTGAAGCGTCTCTGCGGTTTCTTTGGGCGGAAGACCGGCGGCACGGGCAAGACCTTCGTCGGTCTTCGAATACGTCATCAAATTGTAGGCGACGAGGTCATCGTTGGACGACAGAATGCGATTACGCTCGACAATTTTGCTGTCGGCAATAAGCCAGGCCGTGCCGCCCGGCTGCGCCAAAATGGCGCGGCTCAACTTGTCGGCGGGTTCGAGCTCGTCGACGAAGCGCTTCCCGTCGGCATTCAGAAAAATCGCGCCGGCTATGCGGACGGACTTCGGAATGGCGAGGCCCGAAATCGGCATCGTCGTCGGATGAAGCATCATGGCGTCGAGATCGACCAATCCTGCGCCCGCATCCTGCGCGAGGCGGATGCTGTCGCCGGCAACGCCTGCAGAATTCGTGCTTACAAGGATCGGAGCTTCGGGAATGAGCGAACGAATCGTATCGATGCTGCCCGCATAGCCGCCTGCGGCGATCACGACAGCGTGCGCAGCGATGATCATGCGCTTGCCCGTCTTCGTTTCGACTTCGACGCCTTCGACGCGGCCATGCTCCACGAGAATGCGGCGCGCGCTCGTCTTGAGAAAGAGCGGAATTTTTTCCTCTTCCATCTTCTGCAGAAGCGCTCGGACGACTTCATGTCCAACCGTTCCGCCTTCGCCTGGACGGATGGTATAGAGCACCGGAATCTTGGGGTGGGTCGGACGGCTCGCGAAGCGGCAGCCGATGGCTTCGAGCCAAGCCACGGCTTCCGCCGACTCGTCGACGAGCTTCTGCGTGAGTTCTGGATGCGCTGTGAGGCCCCTGTCCATTACGGCCTTGACAAAGCTTTCTGCCGTGCTGCGCTCTTCGGGAGTTTTGCTGTCGGCGTCCGCATCCATTGCTCTCTGCAATTCGGGAGACGGCTCAGTCTCCTGCGCCGTTTGCTCCTCCGCAGGGGCAAGCGCAAGAATGCCGTCCCCAGACAGCAGCGTATTGCCGCCCGGCATGGGCATCTTTTCGAGGACGACGACCTGTGCGCCGTGAGCCTTGGCTTCGATGGCTGCGGCAAGACCTGCAGAGCCCGCTCCGATCACGACGACGCCGACGCAGGCGTAGTCCTCAAGAACATGATCTTCCGACGCTTTGATGGGCGTCTTTCCCGCATCAAGCGCCCAGATGACGGCAGGCGCCGCAAAAAGACCGGCGGCCGCAGCCGCGCAGAATGCAAAGCACCGGCGGGAAAGACCGGCCCCGGCCGCGCCTTGTTCGGAACCTTCGACGGGAAAGAGCGTGCTTCGTGCGATCGACTCAGGCGCCGAACTCGTTGACAAGCTGGATTTTTCGGATATTTCAAGACAGATGGTGGACATGCTGACGACAATCTTCCTCCGCTCAAATCACCGGCATCAGAGTGCAGACGAACTGGAACGCGCGAAGATATGGAAGCGCCTCGATCCTCTGACCGCTGCCGAAGCCGCTCTTCTCGGCTTTCGGGCAATTTTGGCGGCATCTCTCTTCGCGGCTTCCGCCTGAAGCTCACGTCAACTCTAAGAATAGCAAAGCCCTAAGGGTTAACGCGATGATCAAATCAAGTTTATTTCCTGGTCAACGAGAGACACACTTTGCTGCATTCCGTTGACTTGCAATTTTTGAAACCATCACCATGTAGTAAAGCAGAAGGAACACGAAAAGCCGTGACGAAATTCAATTAATCCGCATGCTTTGTTCGAAAACCTTCCGAAATAACTTTGCAAGCCGACAACAGCCGTCCGAGCAAAAACAGAACGAACGGCGGCGAGGCTTTGCTTTTTGGAGGATTTCATCATGTTGTTTCCGACTCTCTACAATGAAAGGACGCTCTTCGACGATTTCGACAACGACTTCTTCATGCCGATGACGCGTCACGACCGGGTTTTCGGCAAGAATGCCTCGCGAATCATGCGCACCGACGTCCGCGAGACCGACACGAACTACGAGCTCGACATTGATCTGCCGGGCTTCAAGAAGGAAGAGATTTCGGCTGTTCTGAAGGACGGCAACCTCACGATCGCCGCGCAGAAGCGTTACGACCGCGAACAGAAGCAGGAAAACGGCCGCTACCTGCGCCGCGAACGCATGAGCGGTGCATGCTCGCGCAGCTTCTACGTAGGCGATGCCGTCACGGAAGCCGACATCAAGGCCAAATTTGAAGACGGCATCCTGAAGATTTCGATTCCGAAGAAGGATGCGGCGCAGCCCGTACAGAAAGCCATCGCCATCGAATAACAATCGCGAAAGCATTCCGGCTGCGAGTCTCCGCTAAAATCGAGGCGCTTTGAGTTTTTCCGCTCTGAGCGCCTTTTTCCATGTCTGAGTGCAGATTCTTCAGATACCGAAGTTTTCGATCTCGCGACGTTCGGCGTCCTGAACGGTTCCGAGAGAAGCAGGATGCAATCTCCGCAAAGAGCTGATCTGTCGCAGTTCTCTGCATATTGTCAGATCAGCTTCACAACTTTCGTCGGCATTTTCACGCCTTTTCGGATTGAGAAAGCGATTTCTGTGAAGAGTTCGCCGGTTACTCGGAGCACTCCGGGCATTCAGAAGACGACCCCGGCGAAACGTCGGAATATTCGGTCGGCAGCACGCCCTGCGAAATTTGGACCTGGGCTGGGAAAGAATATAAGGCCCGTAGGGTTGAGATTGAAGCAAGGCGCGAGGCTGCCTTGCGGCAGATAATCGATAAAGCTTCAAAGTAGAAGTAAAAAGGCAATGACCTTTAAGATAATGGAAACAGCAGAAATAAAAAAATGTTATTGCCGTTATCTCTAATTCCGGTCAGAAGCAATAAATGCACTACAAC
>CAZUXQ010000143.1:0-5000 GCA_964624425.1 uncultured Sutterella sp. | reverse complement strand
CCGTGATTATTTGTGCCTGGGGCATTCGGCTCAACGTGAAGCGCTGGAAGAAAGGCGCAAAAAACGAACTGTCTGAAGACGCGGGCCGCGGCAAGCGCATGCTCGACGAGGTTGTCCTTCAGAAGCGCATCCGTGAAACCGGTCCGGGCCGCGTGCACGCGATTCTCGTCGCCGGCTTCTTCCTCCTTTTCCTCGGAACGGCCGCCGCCACGCTCGACTGGGACATCGGCCACTACGTTTTCGGCGGACAGTTCCTCAAAGGCGACGTCTACCTTCTCTACAAGCTCATCCTCGATACGGCGGGCGTTGCTGTTCTGGCCGCAATCGCTTTCGGCGTCTGGCGCCGCTACACGAATCCGCGCGCGAACCTGTCCCGCGACAAGCGCTTCCTCTGCGCCTACGGCTCTCTCACCGCGATAATCCTCACGGGCTATATTGTTGAAGGACTGCGCCTTGCCGTTCAGCAGCCGCTTTGGATCGACTTCTCGCCCATCGGCAGCATGCTCGCGTCGATCTTCCTCAAAATGGGCGCCGCAGAAACGCTTGAAAGCGCTCACGTATGGTTCTGGACGATTCACGGCCTCGCCGCGCTCGCTTTCGTCGCCACGATTCCGATCACTTATTACGCGCACCTCTACCGCACGCCCATCGGCATCTACCTGAAGAAGTCCGAAGCGCCGGGCGTCCTCAAAAAAATCGAAAACATCGAAGAGCAGGAGACTTTCGGCCTCTCGAAGATCGAACAACTCACCTGGACGCAGCGCGCGCAGCTTGATGCCTGTACGGAATGCGGCCGCTGCGACAATGTCTGTCCTGCCGTACGCGCGGGAACGCCGCTCAAGCCGCGCACCATCATCATGAAGCTGCGCGACCGCGCCGCTCAAATGGATGCGCAGAAGGAAGACGGCGCCGACGCTTCAAAACTTGTGGGCGGCATTGTTACGCACGATGAGCTCTTCTCCTGCACGACCTGCGGCGCCTGCGCCCGCGTCTGTCCGGCGCAGATCTCTGCGCCCGACTTCATCGTCGAAATGCGCCGCCACCTCGCGCTCGAACAAGGACAATTTCCGGAAGGCGCAGCCGCCGCGCTCGAAAACACGGCTTCTGTCGGCAATCCTTGGGGGTTCGATCCCTATGAACGCCTCGACTGGGCGAAGGATCTCGATCTTCCGACCGCCGAGCCGGGCGTGCACTACGACGTTCTCTACTGGGTGGGCTGCGCCGCGAGCTACGATCGACGCGCCCGCAAGATCGCCCGCGCGATGGTTCGCATTCTGAAGGCCGCGAACGTCAACTTCGCCGTCATGGCCGAAGAACGCTGCCACGCCGAATTTGCCCGCCGTTTGGGCGAGGAATACCTCTATCAGATGGCCGCGCAGGAAAACCTTGAAAACCTCGCTCGGTACGAATTCGACCGCATTCTCGCGGCCTGCCCGCACTGCTTCAACACGCTCAAGAATGAATACGCGGCATTTGAAAACGGGAACTTCACAGTTGTCGATCACGCATCCTTCATCAGCGAGCTCATCAAGAGCGGCAAGCTCAAGCTCGACGTCCCGGCTCCCGAACGCACGGTTTTCCACGATCCCTGCTACCTCGCCCGCTTGAACGGCATCGCCGACGCGCCGCGCGAAGTGCTCGCCGCTTCACGCTCCCGGACAACCGATCCGATCGAATCGAAGGCGCTTACCTTCTGCTGCGGGGCGGGCGGCGGTCAGATGTGGTCCCACCAGCTCACGGGCAAGCACTCGATCAACATCATCCGCATCGCGAGCCTGCGCCAGACCGGCGCGAACCGCATTGCGGTCGCATGCCCTCACTGTCTGACGATGCTCGAGTCGGCCAAGTCGATGCGCAAGGACGGCGATTTGATCGTCGTTGAAGACATTGCCGAAATCGTCGAGAAGCAGCTTGTCGAAAGACCTGCCGAAAAAGCCGAAGCGCAGGAAGCTTAAGCCGCCCCATTTCGCCGAAAAAAAGAGAAAGCAGCTGGTTGAGAGCCAGTCTCGGTCAGCCCTTCCTTGCTTTTCAGCAGGACGGTCTGTCTGCTCCGAACCAGGCGCATCAGAAAAGTCCGTACGGCAGCGCATGCGAAAAATCGCGCGCGAAGTCGGCTTCCGCTTCGACGAAAGCGCGCATCGTGCGCATGTCCTGAACACGCTTGCTGTTGTCGTGACTGTCGAGCACCACCATCACGAGATTGCGCTCGCCTACCTTGCTCTGCACCACCATGCAGCGGCCGGCAGCCGTCGTGAAGCCAGTCTTCTGAATGCCGATCTTCCATGAAGGGTCGCCAATGAGGCTGTTCGTGGTCTGCATGCTGAGAAGACGCTTTCCGGCGCGGATCTTCGCTGCGGGCGCGGTCGATGCGTCGCGAATTTCCTGATGCTCATAGACAGCCGAAACGAGCTTGCCGAGGTCGCGAGCCGTCGAATGGTTCGCATTGTCGAGACCGGTTGGATCCACAAAGACGGAATCCGCCAAGCCGAGCTCGGCCGCGCGTTCGTTCATCTTCTTTACGAACGCCTTCTTGCCGCCCGGATAGGTTCGCGCAAGCGCATGCGCAGCACGATTGTCGCTCGACATGAGCGCGGCCTGAAGAAGAGCTCCGCGCGTCATCGTCATGCCGTTCACAAGCTTGGAAACGGCATTGCAGCGAACGTAGTCCTCGCGCGTGATGCGGATCTTTTCCTGCAAAGAAAGGCTGCTTTCGGCAATGATGAGCGCCGTCATGAGCTTCGTGACGGAAGCGATCGGCAGAGGCACGCCCGCGTTTTTGACGATCAGTTCTTCTCCGGTATCCTGATCGACCGCATAAGCGACCGAACTGTCGAGGAGCAGCGGGTCTTCAGTATTGCGAAGCCCGGAGAGCGTCGCCTGACTCGGGGCGGAGCCGGTGGACCGGCGAACGTTCGTCTTTTTGGCCGAAGCCTTCTTTTTGGCGGTCGTCTTCTTTGCGCTCTGCTGCGGCGCTGCGCGACGCTTCGCGTCCGAGCGGTTTTGCGCGGACTTCTTCTCAACAGCCTGCGCATCGGCTTTCTTCGCGTCGGCAACGGGAACAAGCCTTGCCTTGGGCTTGCCTGCATTCTGAGCGGGAACGGCCTTGACGGTTTTGGAAGCTTCTGCCGCGTTCTGCATGGGTGCTGCGCAGACGGCGCCCATGCAGAGCGCGGCAGAAAGCGAAGCTATGAATTTTTTGGCTTTAAGGGGCATGTCGAGAATCGTGGCGCACTTGCAGTCTAGAGCTGCTTTCCGCGCCCGAAGCGCAAATTCTAGAATCGATGCTTCGGATGCTTCTGCACGGGAATTGTTCGTCCGCCTGCGAAGCCGAAGCATAAGCGGGCCGATGGGAAAACTCGACTTCCTCATCACCCGCCGAAAGCATCGGAATTTTCGCGCATTCATTTGCTTCGAAGCAAGAGTTCAGGCTCGATTATTCGTCTATTGCGCGGCAATCGCGGCCCAAACTCATTTCTCCCGCGAAAACCGCGCCTTGCACGGGCGGCAAGCCTAAAGCCGCTGAATGGAATGCCAGACGCGCTCGAGGCGCTTCACGCTCACGGGCATCGGCGTGCGCAGATGCTGTGCGAAGAGCGACACGCGAAGCTCTTCGAGAAGCCAGCCGAACTCTTCCAAATGCCGATCGGCTTGCCCCCTGCGAGCAACGACGGCGCGAAGCCATTCGGCCGTGAGACGCGAAATGTCTGCGAGCTTCGCCGAGTCTCTTGCCGGATCGTCCGCATAACGATCGAGTCGATAGACGATCGCCTTCAGGTAGCGCGGATAGTGCGAAAGCCGACACAATGGCACTCTCGCAAGAAAGTGCGGCGGGAAGAGTCGGCGCAGCTGGCTTTCGACATCCTCCGCCATCGCCTTATCGCCCGCCATGCGCTTGAGCTTGAGCGGGATTGAACCGGCATTAGCGACAATGTCGGCAAGAAGCCTTGAAATTTCTCCCGCGACAAGCGTCAGTCGTCCACGGACTTCTTCGCGTCTTTTCTGAAAGGACTGCTCGTCATTCGGAAGCGGCTCGTTGAGAGCCGTGGCCGTCAAAGCGCAGTCGACGACATCGGCCTCGAGAGAGTCAATGCTCTCGAACGTATCGGCAAGCCCCGGCACGACAGAGGCCTGCATCTGAATGCGGCCGAGATCGCGAAGCGATCGTTCGACGAACTTCACCTGTTCGCGCAGCGTCAGACGGAAAAGTCTCAGAAGACCGCGGCGATGCGCTTTTTCGGCTTCCTGCGGATCGTCGAAGACTTCGATCGAGCAGCATTCGCCTCGATCAACGAGCGCCGGATGGCCGATGAGCGTTTCGCCTCGGCGCCGAATTTCCATGAGCTCGGGAAGCGCTCCGAAAGTCCAGTTCGTGACAGCTTCGGCACCCGCCAGATCAAGCGCGTCCTGTTGCGCGACGGAGCGGAAGGTTTCCTGAGCCTGCGCGCCGAGTTCCGCGCGCAGTTCTGCAAGATTGCGCCCCATGCCGAACTGCCGGCCGTGCTCGTCGACCACCTTGAAATTCAGAATGAGGTGCGGCTCGAGCTGCTCGATTCTGAAGTCCGAAGGCGTGCACGGAATGCCGAGGTTCTCGCGGATGTCCGCCGCGAGCGCCTGAAGGAACGGCACCTTTTGGGCGCTTCCGTTCCCAGTTCTCGTAAAAAACCCGAGCGCATAGTCGGCAATCGGCACGCAGTGGCGGCGAATCTTCTGCGGAAGACTTTTCAGAAGCGCCTGCGTCTTTTCCTTCACCATCCCGGGAACAAGCCATTCGGCACGAATGGGGTCGAGCTGATTGAGCGCAAAAAGCGGCACCGTCATCGTGACGCCGTCTCTCGGACTCCCCGGCTCGAAATGGTAGGAAAGCGCCATTTCGACGCCCGCCATCGTCAGAGTCTTCGGGAAATACTCGGTCGTGACCCCTGCGGCCTCATGCCGCATGAGTTCGTCCTTTGTGAGTCGAAGAACCTTCGGATTCTCCTTTTCTGCGGTCTTGAGCCACT
>CAZUXQ010000142.1:0-5006 GCA_964624425.1 uncultured Sutterella sp. | reverse complement strand
CAAAGAGTATATTAAAAATTTAATATCATTCAAATATCCATCGATTGGCGCAAAGGCTGAGAAAAATGCCATTAAGCACCTAACGAAAAATCATATAAAAACCTTGAAGTTGATTGCCTATGGCGAAAGAGGGAGGCTGCCGTTTCGTCAGGAGTCCTTTATTATCACGGAAGAATTGGTCGATTGCATAAGTCTGGCTGAAGTTCTCGAGTCTTGGCTTTCTGTTCCTCCGAAGTTGGAAGAAAAAAGGCGATTGATAGAACTGCTTGCCTCAACCGTCAGAGAAATGCATAAATCAGGCGTCAATCATCAAGATTGTTATTTGTGTCATTTTCTTTGGAATAAGAAAAATCCTGACGACTTGTACATTATCGATCTTCATCGGGCTAAAATTAGCGGCAAAATGACAATCAGATGGAAGATTAAAGATCTTGCGGCTTTATTGTATTCAAGTTCCGGCTATCAATTCACGAAACTTGATGTTTTCAGATTCTTGAAGGTTTATTGCGGCAATCTAAGAGAAAAACTCGACGAAATAAACAACTTGTCGAATATTATTCTAATGAAAGTCCGAAAAATAAGAAGACATACAGAAAATTTGAAGCAGAAAAGAGGGTTTCTCTAATTTTCAGAACTGCAGCAATCGCAGCGGCGGCAGTCTTTCTGGAAAACCGTTGTGCATCTTGCAGAGGATTGTTTGCTTGCTGCGTCGGCGGAAAGTCCGAACTGGTATCAGCCAAGCGGTTCAAAAAAGACTGTTCAAGACTAAAAAGCAGCATTATTCAACATAACTGCTATTATGTTGAATAATTTTTGAACTGATTTGGATGGCGTACAATCAACCCGAAAGTTGCTTTTTTTAGGAAGCAGCCTGGAGCAATCTCGAAGGATCCTTCCCATGAATCCGCATTTCCTGCCGCTCGTCGGCGTTGATCTCAACGACTCGCGCATCGAGACGCCCGCCTTCGTCATCGACGACCTAAAACTTGAGAAGAACCTCGCTTTCGCCAAGAAGAAGGCCGAGAATCTCGGCATCATGCTGCGCCCGCATCTCAAAACGCACAAGAGCTGCAAGATCGCGCTTCGCCAGATGATGTCTCCTGAAGGTCCGGCGGCAGTTTCAACGCTCGCCGAAGCCGACATGTTCTTTGCGCACGGCGTGAAGGACATGATCTATGCGGTGGGAATCGCTCCGCAGAAGCTGCCGCACGTGGCGCGTCTGCGCGCGGCCGGTTGCGACCTCAAGATCATCCTCGACAACCCGGAAAGCGCCCGCCTTGTTTCTGAGTTCTCGAAGAAGGAAGGCGTCGACATCCCAGTCCTCATTGAGGTTGATGTCGACGGCCATCGGTCGGGCGCTGCGCCGGAGTCCGCGACGCTGATCGCGACCGCTGCGGCGCTCAAGGATGGCGCCAAGCTTGTCGGCGTTCTCACGCATGCTGGCGAAAGCTACAGTTCGAAAAACCGAGCCGACATGAAGCGCTTTGCCGAGCTCGAACGCGACGGGATCGTCGAAGCGGCGAATCGTTTGCGTGCGGCCGGCTGCAAGATCGACATCGTTTCGCTCGGCTCGACTCCGACCTTGAAAGGCGCCGAAGACGAAACGGGCGTGACTGAAATCCGCGCGGGCGTCTACGCACTTATGGATCTTTTCATGGCGAACCTCGGCGCATGCGGCATCGAAGACATCGCGGGCAGCGTTCTCACAACCGTTATCGGGCACCAGCCCGCGAAAGGTCGGGTGATCACGGATTCGGGCTTCCTCGCAGTTTCCCGCGACCGGAGCACTGAAAGGCAGAAGACCGACTACGCCTACGGACTCGTCTGCGGCGTGAACGGCACTCAGCTCAAGGCCGCCGACGGCAGCGACGTGCTTTTGACGGCAATGAATCAGGAGCACGGCATTCTTACGAGCCGCTCGGGCGCGCTCTTGACGCCCGATGAGTTCCCTGTCGGCACGCGCCTCCGCATCCTGCCGAACCATGCCTGCCCGACGGCGGCGCCCTACTCGGTCATGCTTCTTCTTGACGGCGAAAACCGCGTGAAGGACGTCCTCCCGCACATGCGCGGCTGGGACTATTGTCCCTCTGCAGGCCCTGAACTCGAGGAGTCGATTTTATGACGCCGCGAACGATCTACCAAAAAATTGTCGACGCCCACACGGTAAAGCGCATCGACGAATCGACGGTGCTTCTTTACTGCGATGTGCACTTCGCGAACGAATACACGTCGCCTCAAGCCTTTGCAGGCGTCAGAAGCCGCGGTCTTGCCGCAGCGAGCCCGGATTCTCATCTATGCGTCGTCGACCACATCATCCCGTCGAAGGACGAAGCGCCGCGCCGAATCTACGACGCTTCAAGCCTCAGACAGGCCGAGGCGCTTGAAGAGAACTGCCGGCACTTCGGCATAGACGCCTTTTACGGCCCGAACGATCCGCGTCAAGGCGTCGAACATGTCGTGATGGACGAACAAGGCCTGGTGCGCCCGGGCATGGTCGTCATCTGCGGCGACAGCCACACGACGACCCATGGCGCGCTCGGGGCTTTGGGCTTCGGGATCGGCACGTCCGAGATCGAGCACATACTTGCGACGCAGACGCTCGTCTACCGTCTGGCGCCCTCAATGCGCATCCGCGTGACGGGACGCCTCAGATGCGGCGCGACGCCAAAAGATCTGGCGCTTTACATTCTCAAGACCATTTCCGCGAGCGGGGCGCTGGGGATGGTGGTCGAGTACATGGGCGACGGCATTGAGGCGCTCCCGGTGGACGGGCGCTTTACGCTCTGCAATCAGACGGTTGAAGCGGGTGCGCGCGGCGCGCTCATCGCGCCCGATGAAAAGACGATCAAATGGGTGCTCGCGCATTCGCCCGACATCTCAGGCGACGTGAAGGAAGCGGCGCTCGCCTATTGGCGCACGCTCAAGTCCGATGACGGCGCACAGTATGAGGCGACGGTCGAGATCGATGCGAGTGAAGTGCGGCCGATGTCCACCTGGGGCACGAGTCCGGATCAGGCGTGCGCGCTCGAAGCCCCTATTCCCGCGCCCGAAAGCTTTGAAGATCCCGCCGACCGAATGGCCGCGGAACGCGCGCTTGCCTATCAGGGGCTCGAAGCAGGAAAAACGCTGGGCGGCACGCCGATCAACCATGTCTATATCGGCTCCTGCACAAATGCGCGACTCTCCGACTTGAGAGCTGCGGCAAACGTCCTGAAGGGCCGCCATTTGGCTGACGGCGTCACTGGCTGGGTGGTGCCCGGCTCGATGAGCGTCCGTCGAGAGGCCGAGGCCGAAGGTTTGGACAGGATTTTCAAGGACGCGGGCTTTGAATGGCGAAAAAGCGGCTGCGCGCTCTGCCTCGCGATGAACGACGACGTTCTTGCGGAAGGCATGCGATGCGCCTCAACCACGAACCGCAATTTCGAAGGCCGTCAGGGCCGCGGCAGCCGCACGCACTTGACAAGCCCTGAAACCGCTGCGGCGAGCGCGGTGCTCGGCGTTCTTGCCTCGAAGGAAATGCTCTTCGAGCGGGAAGGCCGCGCTGACGACGAAGACAACTAAAGGAACCGCGCCATGGAAAAATTCATCAACCTTTGCGCCGTCGCGGCGCCGCTCCCAATCGACAATCTCGACACCGATCAGCTGATGCCGAAGCAGTTTCTGCGCGGGATCGACAAGTCGGGGCTCGCGAAGGGGCTTCTCTACAACCTGCGCTTCCGCGCGGACGGGACCAAAGACGAAGAGTTCATCCTCAACCGACCGGGCTTCGAAGAAGCGCGAATCATTCTAGGCGGCTCCAACTTCGGCTGCGGCTCGAGCCGCGAGCATGCTGTCTGGGGGCTGCAGCAGTACGGCATTCGCTGCGTCATCGCGACGGGCTTCGGCGAGATTTTCTATTCAAACTGCTTCAACAACGGCATCCTTGCGGCGAAGGTCTCGCTCGGAACAGCAAATGCCCTATTCGGCATTCTCTCGACGGAAAAGCCTGTCCGCCTTGAGGTCGACGTCGAAAAGCGCGCAATCCGCATTGCGGACGACTCTGCTTCGCCTCTGTGGACCTTCATGTTGGGCGAGCGGCACCGCAACATGCTTCTGGCAGGAACCGACATGCTTGAGACCACGCTTAAGGACATGCCCAAAATTGAGCGCTTCCGTGCGAAGCACGAAGCGGCGTTCCCCTGGATGGCGAGACTGCCGGGACGCATGCGCAGAATGTTCGACTGAACCATGGAGGCCGGAGATCGGCATTCCAACGAGCCGCGCGCCCAAGATTTGCCGTTCAAACGGGGCCTCGGATTTCCCTCTGCATTCTTGATTTGTCGGGTGCCTGGACTTTCATCATGGCTTGAATGGCGAAATCCCGGCAAATAAGCATCGTCGCGTCCGGCGCGATCCGATCCTGCGAGAATATTCGAAATTCCATACTGCAGGTTCGCGCTTTTAGAACAGCGGCTGATTCTTGTAGAGAGATTCGAGCGCGTCAAGCGCGTCCTGACCGCGCAGGCTCACGCCTGAGAATTCGGCATCATTCATGGAAGTGAAGGTGAACTGGCGAAGCTTTGGCTCGCCCGACTCGAAATTCCACTCGAATTGAATGATCGTGCCGTCATCATAGGAACAGGAGAACTGGACGCGGCCGGGTTCGACTTCACGGAATTCCTGCGTGCCGGGATGGCAGGCGCCGTATTCAAAGGCGGCGGCTTCGAGCTTGATGCTTTCGTCGAAAGGCAGAACGAGGCCGCGCACGGCCTGAACGTTCGGCGTGATCTCGGCCGGCGGCATTCTCGGCTCTTCAACAGTCTCCTCCATTGAGGCACAGCCCGCAAGAAGTGCGATTGCAGAAGAACCAACGGCGAAGAGAAGCTTATTCACGAGACTTTACCTTCGGAAAATTTCAATGCTGAGGGAAAGTGTAGCGAAAAAGCGCTGAGAAGCGGCTTAAGAAGCGCGGCAGCGTCATTTTGAGGACAAAGGAAAATTTTCATTTTGCTGTACGCAGAGAGCTT
>CAZUXQ010000141.1:0-5013 GCA_964624425.1 uncultured Sutterella sp. | reverse complement strand
CTTCTCTGAAAAGAGCCCTGCGCTCTTCAAGCGTTGGCGAGCGATCGGGCAGGATGCCGGAGAGCTTCTCGACCGTACATTCCGAAAGTTCCCAAGCCGGCAGATCTTATGCCGAAGCGCTTGGCGGAATCGCCGCAGCCGACAGGGCGGTTCTCGAACCAGAAGCCGACTGCTCTCTGCGGCAGCTCCGGCCTGCGCGTCTCCTAGGGCTTGTCGATTCAATCGAAAAAAATTGTTCTTGATGCAGACGGCCCAGTCTCGGATCGACCCATTGGAAATGCCCTGGCTCTCAAGCCAGGGTTTGCGAAAAATGCAGAAGTCTTTCGAAGGCCTGCTGTCTGTTCGCTTGCGCAGCATCCGCATGGTTTGGACTCTGCACGCGTCCAAAAAATTGATGCCGCATCATCCTGAAGAACTGAAAAGCCGATCTTCCCGCGGCAGGAGATCGGCTTTCGAAACCTTGACGGTTCAGCTTCAAATTACTGAACCTTGGCGGCTTTCACCAGTTCCTGGAAGTGCTGCTGCACGCGCTGGTTGACGAGCGCATTGCGGATTACGAGCTTTTGGCTTTCGAAATTTGGATAAAGTTCGGCGGCGCGCTTGGCTTCGAGCTTTACGACGTGGAAGCCGAACTGCGTGCGGACCGGAGCCTGAGCAACTTCACCAGGCTTCAGCGCCGAAAAGGCGGCGCCGAAGGCCGGAACGAAGGAGCGCGGAACAACCCAGCCGAGCAGACCGCCCTGAGCCTTGTTGGCCGTGTCTTCGGAGAATTCTGTAGCGAGCTTGCCGAAGTCGGCGCCCTTGTTGATGCGCTGAATGAGATTCTTTGCTTGATCTTCCGTCTTCACGAGAATGTGGCGAACCTGATATTCCGTATCGCCGTAGGAGGCTTTGTCGGCATCGTAAGCCTTCTGGAGGTCGGCATCGGAAACCGGATTCTTCTGAGCCCAATTCAGAGCGAGGCCGTTGATGAGAGCCTGAGAGCGGGCTTCTTCAATGGCGCGCTTTACGTTGGCGTCATCGGCGATCTTGGCCTTCTTGGCTTCCTGCAACAGAACCGTATTCCAGATGAGGCGCTGCTTCACCTGACGTTCAAGCTCCGGACCGGCGGGCTGGCCCTGAGCAACGGCACGATCGTAGATGGTCTTCTGAGCGGCAACGGAAACGGTTTCGCCGTTCACCTTGAAAGCGGAGAGTTCAGCGCTGGCGGTGCCGGCGGCAAGAGCGGCGGCAGCGCCGATGACCAAAAGCTTCTTGTTCATTGTCTTTCTTGTAAATCCAGTGCTCGAACGCGGCTCCCTCTGCGGCTGCAGGCGGCGGGAGCGCCGGGCGTTTGTTGAACATGGAATCAATTTTGTCGCTCGACTGCATGCCTTGTTATCCAAACGGCCACGGCAATTGTAAAAATCATTGTCAAGGCAAGAAGGCCGAAAAGCTTGAAGTTTACCCAAACGTCGGTCGAAAAAGAATAGACGACGAACAGATTTACGACGCCGATCACCGCAAAAAAGACGATCCACATCGTTTGCAGCTTCGTCCAAGCAGCCTCGGGCATGTCTATCTGCGCCTTCATGAGGTTCTTGATGAAGTTGCGCCCGGAGATGCGTCCGTATAGGAGAATCCCGCCGAAGACCCAGTAGAGGATGGTCGGCTTCCATTTGATGAACATTTCGTTCTTCAGGTAGAGCGTCAGCCCGCCGAAGACGACAATCACGGCGAGGCTGATCCATAGCATGGGCTCGCCCTTTCTGCCGACGGCCTTCAAATAGGCGATTTGAAATGCCGTCGCAGCGATGCCGACGATGGTGGCGAGAAAGACGGGCGCGGTAAGCGCCGTGACGCCGTCCCCGAGGATCGATTGTGCGAGTTCGAGCGACTGGCCTTCAAAGTGCTCGGCGCTCTTGAAGGTCAGAAAGAAGAGGAAGATCGGCAGGATGTCGAAGAGAAGCTTCATGCTTGAAAACGGGTTTTTAGTATCGTTGGCTCGAAGAATAGCAAAGTGTTGTCTCGGCGTGCGAATGTACGGATCTTATTCATCGTCGGCATGAGAATATTGTCGATTTTGATAGAGGTCGTCTTTTTGATCGGGCGAAATGCATGACGAAACACGCACTTATCAAGCAAGTCGTCCTTTTCCATTTGCATCTTCAGCTGCACGCAAGCACGCCTTTGGTAACATGCAATAACGCATTTCCGGCTTCAATCGCCCTCCCGGAGCGCCGATGCGGCGTAGTGTTTTTATCCTGCAGGCTGAGAAGTTCCTGCGCAGTCTCTTCGAAGTCTTGCCGATAGTTGCCGAAGCGCTTTTCCGTGCAGGCCGAAAAGCGGTTGCAGCCGGGCGATTCGCTGCGCAGGCTGGACTCTGACGGCGAGCCGGAGAGCTGCCTGCCCGAAGCTTTAACTTCGAGCCTTTGCTTCTTTGCACTGAAAGTCAAATCAACAAGGAAGGCAATGCCGAGCAAAAAGATGATTTTGGCGGCCGCGGCGGCGGCCATCACCACGGGCGCAGCTTCGGTCTGGGCCCAAGAGGAGATGAAGATGACAGATTCCCTGCCCTCGCCCTACGTGACGGTGGAAGGCATTACGGAGTACCGACTTTCCAACGGGCTCAGGGTCGTACTTTATCCGGACGCTTCAAAGCCCACGGCGACGGTCAACATGACGTACCTCGTCGGGTCGCGTCATGAAAATTACGGCGAAACGGGCATGGCTCATCTTCTCGAACACCTGATGTTCAAGGGCTCGAAAAATTATCCGAATCCGACCGCGGAATTCACGAAGCGCGGATTCCGCATGAACGGCTCGACGTGGCTTGACCGCACGAACTATTTCGTTTCCTTCAGCGCCTCGGACGACAACATGCGCTGGGCGCTAGGCTGGCAGGCCGACGCAATGGTGAATTCCTTCATCTCGCGCAAGGATCTCGACACCGAAATGACGGTTGTGCGCAACGAATATGAAATGGGCGAAAACAAGCCTGTGTCGGTGATGCTCAAGCGCATGCAGAGCATTCTCTTCGACTGGCAGAGCTACGGCCGCTCGACGATTGGCGCGCGCAGCGACATCGAAAATGTCGAAATTGAAAACCTTCAGGCCTTTTATCGCCGCTACTACCAGGCGGACAACGCCGTTCTGACGGTTTCCGGCCGCTTCGATCCCGAAAAGGTTTTGGGTTGGATCGCGAGCGACTTCGGCAAGATCGCCAAGCCCGAGCGCGTGCTTCCGAAGGAATGGACAGTCGAGCCCACCGCCGACGGCGAGCGCGAGTTCTGCATCCGCCGCAAGGGCGAGTCGCAGATCGTGGCTGTGGGCTACCGTGTTCCGTCGGCGCTTGCGAACGACTACGAACCCGTCGCAATGGCCGCAGAAATTCTCGCGGCTGCGCCGACCGGCCGCCTCTACAAGTCGCTCGTTGAAACGGGCATGGCAGCGCAGGTCTTCGGGTGGCCTATCGCCGCGCAGAAGCCGGGCTTCGTCATGTTCGGCGCCATGGTGAAGAAGGATGCCGACATTGAGCCCGTGAAAAAGAAGCTTGTCGAAGAAATTGAAAACGCCTTCAGGACGAAAGGCGTCACCGATGAGGAGATTAACCGTCAGAAAGTCGAGCAGGCGACGATGTTCGAGCGTCTTTTGTCTGATCCCGAACAGTTTGCGGTCGAACTTTCCGACTACATCGGTCTCGGCGACTGGCGTCTCTTCTTCGCAGACCGCGACACCGTCAAGAATGTGTCGAAGGAAGAGGTCGACAAGGCGGCTGCACGCTATTTCGTGCGCGACAACCGCGTGGTAGGACTCTACATCCCGACCGACGAACCGAAGCGCGCCGTGATCGATCAAGCGCCGACGGCCGAAGAACTCCTATCGCGCTTCACATTCGCCGAAAAGGGCTCCGAAGCCGAAGCCTTCGATGCTTCGCAGGAAAACATCGACGCCCGCACGGCACTCGCCGACATGAACGGCGTAAAGCTTGCGCTTCTTCCTAAGAAGACGCTCGGGCGCACGGTCGTCGTCAACATGCGCTTCAATTACGGCAACAACAAGACGAGCGCCAACGGCGCCGTCCCGATGCTTGCCGTCGCAATGCTCACGCGCGGCACGGAAGACATGACGCGCGACCAAATCGCCGACAAGTTCACCGAACTCAAGATGGACGGATCGCCCTTCAGCTTCACGACCGACCGCGAACATTTGGCCGAGGCCGTTTCGTTCGCCGGTCGTCTGCTCTCGGGTTCAATTTTCCCGCAGAAGGAATTCGATACCCTGAAGCGTCAGACGATCGAACAGATGAAGGCGCGCTCGGACGAGCCCGCCACAAAAGGTCGCGACGCTGTCACAAAGCACTTCAACACCTATCCGAAGGGCGACGCCCGCTACATCGAAACGAGCGGCGAACTGATCGAAGCGCTCGAAAAAACGTCGCTTGACGACGTCAAGGCTTACTATCGCGACGTCTTCGGACTCACGAAGGGGGCGATTGCCGTCGTGGGCGACTTCGAACCCGAAGAGCTCGCGCAGGCGCTTCGCGCTTCCGTTGTCGGCCAAAAGACCGCCGAAATTGCGTTCGAACGCGTTGTGTCCGACTTCAAGCCCGTCGATCCCGCTCGCTTCGTGATCGACACGCCCGAGAAGGAAAACGCGATGCTCTTCGCGCGCATCGACTTCAAAGGCAATCTCGCCGACAAGGATGCGCCCGCCATGATCGCGGCCGATTGGATCCTCGGCGGCTCGGACGGCCTCTCGAACCGCATCGTCAATCGTCTGCGCCAGAAGGAAGGCCTTTCGTACGGCGCGGGTTCGAACCTATCGCTGCCGCGCTTCGGCACGCGCGGCAAGTGGTCCGTGGGCGCCATCGTCGCGCCGCAAAACCTTGCGCAGGCCGAAAAGAGCCTGAAGGACGAATTAAAGAAGGCGTTTGAGTCGGGCATAACCGAAGACGAACTTGCGGAAGCCAAGCGCGGCATCATCGACGCGAGTTCGCTCAACCGATCACAGGATGAGGTGCTTGCAGCCAAC
>CAZUXQ010000140.1:0-5014 GCA_964624425.1 uncultured Sutterella sp. | reverse complement strand
GGCGCTCCAACTCCTCATAATCGCGTCGGGTAGTCATTTGCCGCTCCCGTGATCCATTGTCGTCGCATAAAGTGCAGCCGAAAGTCCGGGAAAGTCTTCCGGAGCAAAGTCAATTGCCATCTGCCGCGCCTCGGCAATCGAACGCCACGCGCGCGCGGGCTCGCTTCGTTCGATTCGAAGCCAGACGGTATGCGGGAGCACCGGCAGGTAGCGGGGCGGATAACGCACTTCAACAAGCCGCATGCCGCGGGTGCGCAATCCCAAGTCGCGCGGAGCCACCAGCCGGAAGCTGTCTCCGGCTTCAATCATGCGCACCGCATCGCGCGGTTCGCCCTCGGTTCTGACGGCGAGATACCAGTCTTGCGCCTGCATGAAGACGTCGTCCGAGATCTTGACCGAGCAAAGCGCATTTCGACCTTCAGCCTGAATATTTGAAAATTCAAACCTTGCGTAGCCCGCGCCCCCTTCGGCCAGCAGCAGAGCCCGAATACGAAGCATAAGTTCAGCGAAAACAGGCATGGCATCGAAATGATCGTACTCCGGCATCACCTCGCTTTTGGAGAGCGGCTGCAGCGCGGCAAGTTCAGCGGCCAGCGTTCGCAGCTCGATATACAGATCAAAAGGCGTTATGCGCTCAGGAGCAAGACGGCTTGTAACGCGTGCCTCAAAGCGATTGAGGCTTCTTAACTGCAGGACGCGCTGCAGATTTTTTCCCGTCAGATGCTCCGGGTCAAACCCTTCGGCTTCGAGTTCGCTTTGGATTTTGTCGCGGCAGCGCCGCAGCTCAAACACCAGCTCGCTGATTCGATCCAGAAGCGGGCAGTCCGCGCTTACGGTCAAAAACGGCGGCATGTAGCTTGGATCCACGGCAAGCCGGGGACCGGCCGTATTTTTTGCCACCCATACCAAGCGCATCAGAGGCAGTCTCACAAAACCGTCGGCCGCATCGCCTCCAAGCGTCAAATGCGAGGCCATCGTTCTCACGGCGACATCGATTTCATCGCCGCCGGTATTTTCATCGGCAAGCGTTTTTTGTACAAGCCTGTAGCGTCTCTTTCCGGAGCCGTCGTCAACATTGGCCTCCCCCTCTCTCCAAGAGGGGACGGCCAGATAGACCATGGCGGAATCCCGTGCAAAAAGATCCGCGGCCAGCAGATCGAGCGAAACGGGGGCCACCTGGGTATTTCCCGGCATGCTCAGCTGCGTGCCGTCGGGCATGATGGCCGAGAGCCTGCGAACGACAATTCTCTGCGCTCTGAGCGCTTCGGCGTCGATTTCCAGATCGACGAATCCCGAAGCAAAGGGCATGAAAAGCGCGCGTTCGCTTGCGACCGACTCTGCCAGCGTGCGCGACATCAGCTGCAGATGGTGCGGTTCAAGAAAAAGACCTTCGGACCAATGAATTGTTTCGCGAAATCGCATCTGTCCATTCCCAAATATTTTTTAATAACCAATCGATGACTGACTTCGGGCGCCTACGGAGTGTCCTTGTCCTCGTTCTGGGAATTCGTCTCTTCGCCGTCACGAGCCGCTGCGCCCTCCTGAGGCTGGGGCAGCAGACTTTCCATTTGCGGCGCCTGAGGCAGCCTCACGATGCCGACGGGACTGATTTCAAAATGAAATTCTCCAGTGTCGCGCCCATACCAATGTCCGCTTGAAAGAGGCACCAGCACGCGTCTGGGATCCTGAGCCGCCTCCCCCTGACCGGATGTGCGCGGCAGGTTGACAACGATCAGCAACGACTCGGCTCCCTTGTCGCGCCATTGCTTCCAATGCGCATCATCATCCGCAATCTGAGCCTGAAGCACCTTGCTTGACGAAAACTTCATGCGCACCGCAGACAAACTTGCCCGCAGCGGGTTGCCGGGCTCAAAGTAGGCGTCAATGTCGTAGCCGGACAAACGCGTCGCCTCATCAGCGTTAACCCCGACAAGATCAACCTCAAGCGTCGGCCATCCGCCGTAGGCTCGGGCAAGCTCGGGCGAAACGTAGACCGACACGTCGTAGCGAGGGCCGCTTGCGCACCCCGCAAGAAGCAGTCCTGAAGCAAGCGGCATCATCAAAATTCTTGCTGCGGACATCCTGTCTCTCCTTTGGGTTCGCCTGCGCTTGCGGCCTCACTGTGCGCTGCCTGCTCCAGCCTCGGCTGTTCAGGAGCACTGAGGCCGCAGGCGGCATTTCTCTGTTTGTTTTCTGCGCTTTCTTCAGCATAAATGAAATGCTCGACAAATTCTCCGCCCCTGGCGTCCACCGTCGCTTCCATGAGTTTTCTTCCCTCAAGCGTCTCGCGCAGGAACGCTTCGCTCACGGCCGGAAGCATCTCATTGGTGATCACCGCGTCAATCAGACGCGCCCCCGAGGCTGCGTTGCGGCAACGCGAAAGAATTTCATCCGCAAGCGCCTGCGTGGTGATGAGTTTGGCTCCGTAATGTTCCGCCACGCGCTTTTGCAGCTTTTTGAGCTTCAGGAAGACAATGCGCTCCAGAACGCCGCGTCCGAGCGGATAAAAAGGCACCACCGTCAGGCGGCCTAAAAGAGCTGCCGGGAAAACATGCCGCAAAGCAGGACGAATGGCTTCTGCCAATTCTTCAGCCGGGGGAAGCTTGTCGCCTTCGAGTCCTTCGCAACGCTCCAAAATCACATCGTCGCCCACATTTGTGGTGAGAATGATGACAGTATTTTTAAAGTTCACATACCGCCCGGCGCTGTCTTCCATCTCGCCCTTGTCAAAGACCTGGAAGAAAATTTCGTGCACGTCTTTATGCGCTTTTTCAATTTCATCCAAAAGCACTACGCTGTAGGGACGCCGCCGCACAGCTTCGGTCAGAACGCCCCCTTCGCCGTAGCCCACGTACCCGGGAGGCGCGCCTTTCAACGTTGACACAGTGTGCGCCTCCTGAAATTCGCTCATATTGATCGCGATGAGGCTTTGTTCGCTTCCATAGAGAGCTTCGGCCAGCGCCAGCGCCGTTTCCGTCTTGCCCGTGCCGGAAGGCCCGGCAAGCATCAGAACGGCAATGGGCTTGCCCGGATCGCCCAGCCCGGAGCGGGAAACGGCAATGCGGTCGGCAAGCAATTCCAGCGCATGGTTTTGCCCGATCACACGCTCCTCAAGACGCCCGGCAAGCCCCAGAACGTCCAGAATTTCATCTTTAATCATGCGGCCGATGGGAATTCCGGTCCACTCAGCAATCACCTGAGCCGCACTCTCGTCATTGACTTCGGTAAAGACCATAGGCCGGTCTCCCGCCAAAGCGGCCAGCTCCCCGCGCTTTTGCTGAAGCTTTGCCTGCAGCTCCTCCCGAGTTTGAAGAACTTCTGCACTCCCGGACGCTTGTGCATTTTCCCGCGGTTCCAAGACATTTTCGGCATCCGCAATTCTCTTGAGCACTTCTTCGCGCAGAACGCTGATTTCCTTATTCAACGCCTTTTGCTTTTCAAAGGCTTCGGACAAATTCTTTCTCTCGGCTTCAAGCTTTGCCGCACGCTGCGTCACTTCCTCCAGACGCTTGGCATGATCAATGCCCAAGGCAGACTCTTTATGGAGCATGTCGGCTTCCAGAGAAAGCGCCTCAAGCCCGCGCCGCACGCGTTCGAGTTCAGCAGGCTCCGCGGCCGCACTTAAAGCTGTTCTCGCACAGGCCGTATCAAGAACGCTCACGGCCTTGTCGGGAAGTCGTCTTGTCGGGATATAGCGGCGCGAGAGCTTCACGGCGGCTTCAAGAGCGCTTTCCAAAATTTTCACTTTGTGATGGCGCTCCAAGGAACGGCATGTGCTGCGCAGCATCTCCACGGCTGCGGCGTCATCAGGTTCTTCGACCTGCACGTTCTGAAAGCGGCGGGAAAGCGCCGGATCTTTTTCAAAGTATTTGACATATTCTGCCCAGGTCGTGGCGGCAATGCAGCGCAGCTCGCCCCGCGCCAACGCAGGCTTGAGGAGATTGGCCGCATCGTTTGTTCCGGCTGCACCTCCGGCGCCGATCAGAGTGTGCGCTTCATCAATAAAAAGAAGGGTGGGGACATCGGAATTTTTAACGTCCTCAATAAGCGCCTTTATGCGC
This sequence comes from uncultured Sutterella sp., assembly GCA_964624425.1. Lineage (GTDB taxonomy): Bacteria > Pseudomonadota > Gammaproteobacteria > Burkholderiales > Burkholderiaceae_F > Sutterella. Next base: position 953 of record CAZUXQ010000140.1, on the reverse strand, counting down.
GACTCGAATTCGCCTTTTTGTCCCGCTCCGGCCGTCAGCAGTCCCACATCGAGCGCAAGCAGTCTTGCCCCTTTCAGTGCATCGGGCACGTCGCCCGATGCCAGTCTTTCGGCAAAGCCCTCGGCCACCGCAGTTTTGCCCACTCCCGCCTCACCGGTAATCATCGGATTGTTCTGACGGTGCCTGAGCAAAATATCGATTATTTTGCGGATTTCCGCATCGCGTCCGACGATGCCGCGGCTTCCCTTGGCAATGCGCTCGCGGGCTTTTTCGGTCATGTCGGAGGTAAAGCGGGAAAGCGCTTCGCCTGCGGCTCCTGAAAACGGCGCTTCGGTATCAGAGGAAGCCGCGCCTGCAGCAGGAGCGGCTTTCTCTTCATTTTTTTCGACGGACTCGGAGACGATTTTCTCGAAATCCTTATCCAGCAAATCGCCGTTGATTTTGAGGAATTCTTCTGAAATCTCTCGAAGTCCGCGCTGCAGCGAAGGAACGCTTTTCATGACGCAGAGCACGTCTCCGGAGCGAATCGATGCTCTGCCGCGGGCTAAGGAAGCGTGCACCCAGGCTTCTTTCAGACTCAAATCTATGCTGTTGGCAAAGTCGGCCAATGCCGAAGCCCCTGCAGGAAGCCTTCCCAGGGCACGCACCGCATCCTGAGCCAGTTTCTTCTCGTCCACACCGAAATACTTCATGGCGGCGCGCACGTCGTTCATCTCATCGTCAAGAATCAGGATCTGAAGCCAGTGCACCGGCTCCACGTAAGCGTTCGACCGTACTTTGGCAAGCATGACGGCGCTCTCGAGAGCTTTTTTTGCTTTGGCGAAAAATCTTGAAAAAAGCGCATAGCGGCTGATGGTCATGCCTTATCTCCTTGAAAATTCTCGGATGTCTTCTTTATGATCTTTTGTCCGCGGGCGGTATTTTGGACGGCTTGCGTTCGGGCTCATTTTTCA
>CAZUXQ010000139.1:0-5053 GCA_964624425.1 uncultured Sutterella sp. | reverse complement strand
TGACGCGCCGTTTGTCTTGTCTCGGAAGGTAAAAATGCGACGCCCCGGAGATCCCAGGGGCGCAAGATTCACCAAAAGTTCCGAAGAGCCCTTTTTTTCTGCCGAACCATGCTGCGGCGGAATTAGATCGGTGCTGTGCGGATGCCGCTGAAGCAAAAGACAAGGCTTTCGAAATTGGAGCCTGTCGAAATTTTTAGAAAGCGCCTGCAGCTTTCCAAAGCATGTAGGTTGCGAGAAGGAAGAGGATGCTTGCGAAGATGCGCTTCAGGGGCTTCGTGTCGATCGAGTGCGCAGCCTTGGCACCCAAGGGGGCCGTGAGGATGCTCATGACGGCGACCGAAAAGAGGGCGGGAAGATGAATGAAGCCGAGCGTATAGGGCCAGCCCGGAAGCGCAGGATTTCCCCAGCCGCTGATGATGTAGCCGATCGTGCCTGCGAAGGCGATCGGAAAGCCGAGCGCTGCGGACGTGCCGATGGCGTTGTGCATCTTTACGTTGCAGTAGGTCATGAACGGAACGGAAATGAAGCCGCCGCCGGCGCCGACGAGCGAAGAAATGACGCCGATCACGGAACCTGCGCCGAACATGCCGAGCGGACCCGGAAGCGTTCTGCTTGCGACGGTCTTGGAGGTCATGAACATCTTCGCGGCGGATGTATAGACGAAGATGCTGAAGATGAGCGCGACCCAGAAGGTCGGAAGGGCGCCGGAAATCTGCGCGCCCAGAACGGCGCCGACGAGAATGCCCGGCGCAATGGCCGCGGCAACCTTCCAGAGGACGGCGCCGCGCGAAGCATGCGCGCGAACCGAGGAGAGCGAGGTGAAGAGGATGGTGCCCATGGACGTGGCTATGGCGCAGTGCACGACGTGTTCGGGCGGAATGCCTGCGTTCGTAAGGAGCATCGTCAGGAAGGGCGTCAGCACCATGCCGCCGCCGATGCCGAGAAGACCAGCTAAAAAGCCTGTGCAGCTGCCGAGCAGCGCCAGCGCCAAAACGATTTGAATGTCCATAGTGCGTCCTTTGTTGCCGGCTCGCTTGATTTTCGAGAGGCTTGGCAGATTGTAATGCGCGATCAGGGCATGAGATGGCGAACGATGTAGATGAAATCGGCTTTCTCAACGGGCGTAATCGAGAGTCGATTGCCTTTTCGCAAAATCAATAGAGAAGAGAGCGCTTCGTGTTCGCGAAGCGTCTTGATGCCGATGGTCGGACATGTTTCGAGCGCTTCGACGTCGAGCGCGAGCCAGCGCGGATTTTCCTTTGTGCTTTTCGGGTCGAAGTATTCGCTTTTGTCGTCGAACTGACATTCGTCCGGGTAGACTTCGGATGCAATGCGCGCAAGTCCGACGATGCCGGGATTCTTGCAGCTCGAATGGTAGAAGAGCACGGCATCGCCCACGCGCATGTCGTCGCGCATGAAATTGCGTGCCTGATAGTTGCGGATGCCGAACCAGGACATCTTGTGCCCGGGCGCATTCAGCACGTCGCAGATCGAGCATTCGCGCGGTTCGGTTTTCATGAGCCAGAAGCGGGCGGCATTTTCGATGAGGTCGCGTTTGATGTCGGAGGGCGTCATGGCTGAGATCCGTGCTGCGGCCGCCGGGCGAATTCAGTCCTGCCGCACCGACGAAACCAATGAAAAAAGGACAGCCGCTTCGGGCTGCCCTCGTTGGAATTGGAAGCCTGCAGCGGAGCTGGACTACGTATCCTGAACCGAGAGTTCAGGGCGGTCGGCTCCGAAGCGGAACGGGCTGGACAACGCGTGACCGGCGCACTATCGGCTCCGAGATCGCCAACCTAACAGCTTTGGCATTGGTTCTAGGTACCTTGGAGCCCGGATGCGTCCGCTGCAGGCATGAATTTATTGTAGCGGATGCACTCTGCTTGTAAAGACGACTTTGCTTCTTTTTGCGCTGGCGCAGATGCGGTTCCGGCCGCTTTTCGAGCGGCCGGACATGATCGGGAACGATGGGAATCGATCAAAAGCGCGTGCCGGCGAGAGCGTCTTTCATGAGCGCGTTCTCGCAAAGCGTGCAAAGCGACCGAATTTCGTCGAGAAGTGCGTCGCCGGCAGAGTTTTCGGCCGCTCCGCAACCGGGCGCATGAGGCTGAACGGGCGGTTCGGCAGACGTCTTTTCGGCGGACTCTTCGCGAGCCTTCTCTTCGGCTTCGCGCTCGAGCTTGGCCTTTTCGGCTTCGTAGGCGAGCTCAAGCGCCGAGAGAACGGCGATCTGGTCCGCGGCGATCACCTTGCCGGCCGCACGGACGGCCGACATCTGTTCGTCCACAAGCTTGGCGCACCGGTGAAGGAGCTCTTCTTCGCCGACACTTACGGCAAGGCGGTAGCTGTGGTTGAAAATGCTGACGGTAACTTCGGACATGCTTTCGGTTCCTGCGGGCTTTCCATGCCCTTAGAGAAGCGATTCGTCGCTCGATTTGAACTGTGCGAAGAGGATGTCGACCTTTTTGCGCATGTCGTTGAGCTGCGCCTTCGCGCGCTGCAGTTCCGCATCGCGGATCTGCAGCTGGTTCTGCAGCTGGGCGGAATGCTCCTTTTCTGCTTCAAGCCGTGCGATCAGCTGATTAATCAGCTCGCGCAGCCTCTTCAGCTCTTCCTTCATCTGCGGCTCCTTCGTCTGTTGCGGGCGCTTCCCTGTTTTGATTCTGCAGATCGGTCTTCGGCGGACGCGGCTCGAATGCCTTGATTTTGCCGAGGATCAATTGGTCGGCCTGCTGTTCGTCGGGCATTGGGTCGGACGTCCAGTGATCCACGCGGCGCTCATCGTTGAAGTAGACCGTCAGGCGGCGAAGTTGCTGCTCGCCGTCGCCTCTCAGGAGGAAGTACACGTAGTCCCAGCGGTTCTGATGGAATTGGTCGCGCACGAGCGGAATGCCGAGAAGGAACTGGACTTGAGCGTCGGTCATGCCCTGTTCAAGCTGCAGAACCATTTCGCTCGTGACCAAATTGCCCTGATGAACGTCGTCGCGGTGGGGTTTCAGAAAATAGGGCACATAGTTGCCTGCGCTCTCCCAAGCCCCGCTGATGGCGTTGCCGGTGCTTTCCCAGGCGTCGGAAACGGCGTTGCATCCGGTGAGTGAAGCGGCAGCCGCAAGGCCGGCGGCGGCAAGAAAAAGATGTCGAGTGAACATAAAGCTAATAAAATTAAGCAAATCGCGTCGCGCGGCAAGGCAGCTCATCAGCTCCAGCCCGTATCATAGCGGGTAATGATCTGTCTTGGTCGCGCAAAAGAACACCGAATGAGAGGAATCCTTTTCAGATGAGCGCAGAAAACTCAGAAGATAAAAGCGAGGTGAAGAGCATTCAGAGCGAACAATCGGCAAACCTGAAGAACATGGGCCTTAAAGTAACGGTGCCGCGTCTGAAGATTCTCGACCTTTTTCAGCGCCTTTCGTCCGTAGACGGCGTTCCGGCCCGTCGGCACCTCTCGGCCGAAGAAGTTTACAAGCTCCTGCTCGAGGAAGACAGCGACGTCGGGCTCGCGACGGTCTACCGCGTGCTCACCCAGTTCGAAGCTGCCGGCATTCTCGTCCGCCACCACTTCGACGAAGGCGGCGCCACTTACGAGCTGCGCGGCGGCCTGCACCACGATCACATCGTCTGCATGCGCTGCGGCAGGGTCGAGGAATTTCTCGATCCGGAAATCGAAGATGCCCAGCGAAAGATTGCCTCGCGCTTCGGCTACGAAATGACCGACCATTCGCTTGTTCTCTACGGCGTGTGCGAGGAGTGCCGGCAAAAATCGGAAGCTCATTGAATTGTCGAGCAGCATCCGCCGCTTCGCGACAATCGCCGCAGGAAAAGGCATGACTTTCCTGAGTGATGCCTTTCTTCCGCGTAATAGGGGAATTCCGAAGCGCGAAGATTCCCCTGCGGCGCTTTTTCGTCGAGCTGTCGAACGGATCCGCCGCCCTTTTGACGACATCTTCCGTGTGAAGGGATTTGGACATCATGCAGCGGCATGATGTCGTCGGCAAGGAATCGAAGCCTTTGCGGAGAATTTGATTGTGCGGCAGATTCGGCTTATGCTGCCGCGAGCACGGATGTTTTCAGCATCTTGAAAAAAGAGGCCCTGCTCAAACAATGCCTGCCGTCAGGCGGCTGACGGATTGCCGGGGAATCAGGTTCTTTTGCCGACGGGAACCTTCAAAGCCGCGACGAGCACCCGCTGGCGTGAATTTAGTTTGGCTCTGCCATATTTTGACAATTAACAGCAAGCGTCCATCATTGCAATTAGGCGGCTTCCCGTTGTTTGTTCAGAAGATCCTTGGGCAAGGTCAGGGCGAAATCGCCCTTCCAGCCCCTGCCTAAAGCCTTGCCTTAAAATTCGCGGCTTGCAACGATGATTGGCGAGACTTGGTGCTGCGACAAAGGGTGCAAAAAACCGCGAGTCCCTTGACTTTCAGGGATTTCGCGGTCATTGACGATGGACGGCGATAAGTTCGTTGAGCCATTCGATACAGAGGCCGGAAACACCGCCAACAGAGAATGTGACGGGCTTCCCTGCCGCCGCAATTTCGGTCAGTTTGCTTTTGATTTCGTTCAGCGTAAAAGTGCGCACACGCTTAGGCATTGTTTTTAAAGCCTTTTTCAGAGGAAAAATCTCGTTTTGTGTACACTCGGCCATTTTTGAGGCCTTCGAGTGTACATAAAAGAATACACATAACCTCGCGACTGGAGGCGATAGTTAGCGATAGCTAACGGCATGAAAAAGGCAACAAAAAACCGCGAATCCCCTGATTTCATTAGGATTTCGCGGTGCTCTGCGATAGCTTATGATAGGTTATAAAAACCAAACGTGGTGCGCGGTACTGGATTCGAACCAGTGACCCCCGCCGTGTGAAGGCGATGCTCTACCACTGAGCCAACCGCGCAAATTCTGAGGCCTCTCCACATTCCACATTTGAGAGAGGGGCATTTTACATGAACCGCCGTTTTTTGCAAGCAGTGCATAACGCTTTTGTCGGACGCGCTCCCATCTTCCTCAATGAAGATGCCCATATCATCGGCTTGTTTGCCAAATTCGGAGAACAGC
>CAZUXQ010000138.1:0-5093 GCA_964624425.1 uncultured Sutterella sp. | reverse complement strand
GCTGTGAGCAAGTTCGTCGCTGCGGCCCAAGGCTCGCAGCACGGAGCTCGGCTCCAACGACGCGGGCGTGCAGGCAGAACCCGACGAAACGGCAAGATCCTTAACGGCCATCATCAGGCTTTCCCCCTCAATGCAGGCAAAGCTCACGTTGAGGTGATAGCACGACGAGTGTTCCGGATCGCCGTTGCGGTATACCTCCGGGATATTCGCCTTGATGCCTTCCCAAAGCTTGTCGCGAAGCTTCGCAAGACGCGGCATTTCATCGGGGAGAAGTTCCTTGGCAAGACGGAACGCTTCGCCCATGCCGACGATCTGATGCGTGGCCAGCGTGCCTGAACGCATGCCGCGTTCGTGACCTCCGCCATGGATCTGGCATTCGAGACGCACGCGCGGACGGCGGCGCACGTAAAGCGCGCCGATGCCCTTCGGGCCGTAGACCTTATGGCTTGATAAGCTCATGAGGTCGATATTGAGTTCGTTGACGTCCAATGGCATCTTGCCTGCAGCCTGCGTGGCGTCGCAATGGAAAAGAACGCCTTTCGAGCGGCAGAGTTCGCCGATGCGCTTCAGATCCTGCACGACGCCGATTTCATTGTTGATCGCCATCACGGAGACGATCGTCGTATCCGGACGAATGGCATTTTCGAGATCCTCGAAGCGAATGAGACCGTTTTCCTGAACGTCGAGATAGGTTGCCGCATAGCCTTCGCTTTCGAGGTGGCGGACGGAATCAAGCACTGCCTTGTGCTCAGTCTTCACCGTGATGATGTGCTTTCCCTTGTCGCGGTAGAAATGCGCGGCGCCCTTCAAAGCCAAATTGTCGCTTTCCGTTGCTCCGGACGTCCAAACAATTTCACGGGGATCCGCGCCGATAAGCGCCGCGACGTGGCCGCGAGCCTCTTCGACCGCCTTCTCGGCTTCCCAACCGTAGGCGTGGCTGTGCGAAGCCGGATTGCCGAATTTCTCGCAGAAATACGGCAGCATTTTCTCAACGACGCGAGGGTCGCAGGGCGTGGTCGCGGAATAATCAAGATAAATCGGAAGCTTCATTTTTGTTCCCCGTTTGTTCTTCGAAGGGCAAGGATCTTTTGCTGAACATCCGTTTCTGCATGCTCGCGGCTTACTTGCCGACCGACGCGGCCTTTTTGCGCCGCTTCGGCGCGCCTTCAGCGTTGTCTTGTCTGCTCGCAACCGGAATAACGGCGGACACCGTCTGCACCTTGGCATGTTCGCGCGCTTTTGCGGATGCGACAAGCGTTGCGAGCGAGACGTCCGACAAAAAGTTTTCGATGACGTTGTTGAGTTCTTCCCAGAGATGATGCGTCATGCAGGATGCGCCGCCAAGGCACGTGCCTTCGCCGCCGCACTGCGTCGTATCCATATTTTCATCGACCGCGTTGATGATGCGGTCGATCGTGATGACTTCGGGCGCTTCGGCCAAGCGATAGCCGCCGCCTGGTCCTCGAGTGCTTTCTACGAGTCCAGCGCGACGAAGACGACAGAAAATCTGCTCGAGATACTGCAGCGAAATCTTCTGGCGTTCCGCAACCGCCGCAATGGGAATAGGCGCACAAACACCGCCTTTGCCTGATGCAGCCGCCGAATTGATCGCAATGTCGAGCATCGCGGTAACGGCAAATCGTCCTTTGGTGGTGAGCTTCAACCTTGTCTCCCTACGGCTTCGAACACTCGAAAGCAGAGGCTTGAAAGCGCCAATCCTGACCGATCAAGTCGGCTTCTGCGATGTGTGGAATATTACGCCCGCATTCCTGACAAATCAACTCATCTTTAGAAAAGTACGCCGAGAAGCAATTGCGACGATTCTTTCAGCGCGCTTTTCGCCTGCCGCAGAGCACAAAAACGCCGACGGAGCCTGAGCGCCGCCGGCCTGCGAAATATTGCATTGTCTGCTTGATTTGCGTTTGAGATCGCAACTTACGCGCCGGCCCCTTCCGGCGCCGCCTCCGTCTTGGGAGCGCTCTTCGCATTCTCGATCTGCAGGAGCTTGGCTTTCTTCTCGTAGTACTCGAGAAGGCCTTCGCAAGCATCGCTGCAGTATTCAAGCACCTGATTAAAGCCCTCATTGAGGCCGTAATACGGATCAGGCACGACGGCCGCATCCGTGTCGTTGGCGAAACGCATCAAGAGCTGAATTTTATGCCGATAAGCCGCAGGCGAGCGTTGCTGAAGTTCCGTAAGAACTTCCCAGTCCATGGCCAAAATAATATCGGCAGTTTTGAAATCGCTGGGATCCACTCCGCGTGCGTGGTGCTTGCTGATGTCGAGACCGCGCTTCCGACATGCAAGCTGAGCCCTTATATCAGGCGTTTGTCCAATGTGCGCGTCGCTAGTGCCGGCGCTGTCGGCTTCGATTACGTCGTCGAAGCCGGCTTCATGAACTTTCTTGCGGAAGATCGCGCAGGCTGTGGGGCTGCGGCAGATATTTCCAGTGCAGACAAAGAGTACTTTTATAGTCTTCGGATCCATCGCGATTGTCTGCCGCGCGCTGCTTCAAGTGCACGGCGTGCATGGCATTGATAAGTTGCGGACACGCATATCGTACTTCACGAGAGCCGATTTTCCTAGCACGGATCTTTTCGAAGTATTTCAGAAGCACGCCGCTTAAGTCCGCAGTTGATCGGTCTTCTCAAGAAATTTGAATCACCGCGAACCCGCACGAATATGCGGGTTCAGCGAGCAATCAAGCCTCCACCGAGGCGCCGAAAGCACCCCGGCGAAGAAGTCTAATCTCTTCCCGATATTTCGCCGCCTGCTCGAAATCGAGGCTGCGGGCGCACTTCATCATTTCATCTTCGAGCGTCTTCAAGCGCTTGGCAAGATCCTTTTCGGACATGACCGCCGCCGCATCGCCGATCGCCGCGGCCGTCTGAACATCCGGACCGCGGCAGACTCCGTCGATGATTTCTCGGATTTCCTTCTTGATGCCGCGCGGCACGATCCCGTGCTCTCGGTTGAAGTCCTCCTGCTTCTTGCGGCGGCGCCTCGTTTCCTGAAGGGCCGCACGCATTGAATCCGTTACGCGGTCGCCGTAGAGAATCGCCCGGCCGTGCAGGTTTCGCGCCGCACGCCCGATTGTCTGAATGAGCGAGCGCTCGCTGCGCAGGAAGCCTTCCTTGTCGGCATCGAGAATCGCCACAAGCGACACTTCCGGAATGTCGAGACCTTCACGAAGAAGATTAATGCCGACGAGCACATCGAATTTGCCTGATCGCAGATCGCGGATGATCTCCACGCGCTCGACCGTATCGATGTCGGAATGCAGATAGCGCACCTTGACGCCGTGCTCTGCGAGAAAGTCCGTCAGATCTTCGGCCATCTTCTTCGTGAGCGTCGTGACGAGCACGCGCTCTCCTTTGCCTGTCGCATCCGTGATTTCCGACAGGAGATCGTCGACCTGCGTGAGCGCCGGACGCACTTCGACAGCCGGATCAACGAGCCCTGTCGGCCGAACGACCTGTTCGACCACTTCTCCGCCGCTTTTTTCGAGCTCATAGTTGGCAGGTGTTGCGGAAACGAAAATCGAGCGGCGCATTTTTCGCTCGAATTCGTCAAATCGAAGCGGTCGATTGTCAAGCGCCGACGGCAGACGAAAGCCGTAGTTGACAAGCGTCTCCTTGCGGGCGCGGTCGCCTCGGTACATGCCGCCGAGCTGCCCCATCATCACGTGGCTTTCGTCGAAGAACATAATCGCATCGGGCGGGAGGTAGTCGATGAGGCACGGCGGCGCAACACCGGGAGAAAGTCCGGTGAGATGTCTCGAATAGTTTTCAATCCCCTTGCAGAAGCCTACCTGATCTAACATTTCGATGTCGAAGAGCGTGCGCTGCTCGAGACGTTGCGCCTCGACGAGCCGCCCTTCGGAAAGAAGCTCGGCCTTGCGTTCGTTGAGTTCTTCCTTAATCGTGCCGATTGCTCGGACGATTTCTTCTCGCGGCGTCACGTAGTGGCTGGCCGGGTACACGACGAAGCGCGTCACTTTCTGAATGACGCGGCCTGTAATCGGATCGAAAAGGAGAACGGCATCCACCTCGTCGTCGAAGAGTTCGATGCGAACAGCACTTTCGGCATGTTCGGCCGGAAAGATGTCGATCGTGTCGCCTCTTACGCGGAAGCACCCGCGATTGAAGTCCATGTCCGTGCGCCGGTACTGCATGCGAACGAGCCGCGAGATGAGCGCCTTCTGCGTCTTTCTGTCGCCCTGGCGAATGATGAGGCGCATCTCCGTGTAGCTCTCGGGGGCGCCGATGCCGTAAATCGCCGACACCGTCGCCACGATGATCGTGTCGCGGCGCTCAAGAATCGACTTCGTCGCCGCGAGTCTCATCTGCTCGATGTGCTCGTTTACGGCCGCGTCTTTTTCGATGAAAAGGTCTCGTGCGGGCACGTAGGCTTCCGGCTGATAGAAGTCGTAATAAGAAACGAAATATTCGACGGCGTTCTCCGGAAAGAAGTCGCGCATTTCCGAATAGGTCTGCGCCGCCAGCGTCTTGTTGGGCGCCATGATGAGCGCGGGCACGCCCTCTCGAGCAATGACGTTAGCCATCGTATAGGTCTTGCCCGAACCCGTTACGCCGAGAAGCGTCTGGAACATAAGCCCCGAATCAAGACCTTCGCAAAGCTTTTCGATCGCCTGCGGCTGATCGCCCGCCGCAGGAAAAGGCTCATGCAGCACAAAGGGAGAATTCGGAAAAGAAACGATTTTCAAAGCCAAGGCTCCTCACGAAAGTGTCTTGGGAAAATGTTCATTTTAGCGAGCCGCGCATCTCGGACGTTCTTTCGCCGCCTATTGCTTCTTTGCCTGCTTCGGCAAAATGCGCTTTTCCAAAGCATCATTTTTTTGATTATCATCAAAATTCTAGACAGGAACCTGCTTGCCGTATTTGCAATTTTTAAAGTCTGTGAATAAAATTTTAATTCTAGATTCCCCGATAGCTCAGTCGGTAGAGCGACGGACTGTTAATCCGCAGGTCGCTGGTTCGAGCCCAGCTCGGGGAGCCATTTCCAGAAGAGGAAACAGCCGTGATCTGCTCCCTCTTTTTTTTCGCCCGGATCCTGCCGAGCTCAGACGCACC
>CAZUXQ010000137.1:3026-5112 GCA_964624425.1 uncultured Sutterella sp. | reverse complement strand
GTTATTACGGTCAAGCCGCAGACCGTTCAGGTCGAAACGATGCTCAACGGGCGCACGAGCGCTTACTACGTTGCGGAAGTTCGCCCGCAGGTGAACGGCATCCTCCTGAAGAGGCTCTTTGAAGAAGGCCAGCAGGTCAAGGCCGGCGATCAGCTTTATCAGATTGATTCGGCTGCGTACGAAGCGGCTCTGAAGAGCGCCGAAGCGACGCTTGCTCAGGCCCGCGCCACGCTTGTTCAGGCGCGCGCCGATGCGAAGCGCTCGAGCGAATTGGTGAAGACCAACGCAGTTTCGAAGCAGTCCGACGATGCCGCGCAGGCTGCATACAAGACTGCTCAGGCTTCCGTGGAGGCTGCCGAGGCCGCCGTCGTGTCGGCCAAGATCGATCTTGACTACACGAAGGTTCGCTCGCCGATTTCGGGCGTCGTATCCCGTTCCGAAGTGACGGAAGGCGCGCTGATGACGGCTTATCAGACGACCGCCATCACGAACGTTCAGCAGCTCGATCCGATTTACGTCGACGTGACGCAGACGGCCGAAGACCTGCTCCGCTACCGCCGCGAAATAGCCGACGGCACGCTCAAGACGAACAGCGACGGCAGCGCTGCGGTCACGCTTGCGTATTCGGACGGCACGCCTTATCCCGAAACGGGCAGACTCACCTTTACCGACGCTCAGGTCGATGAGTCGACCGGTTCCGTGCGGCTTCGCGCCGTTTTCCCGAACCCGAATCAGCAGCTTCTCCCGGGGCTCTACGTTCGCGCGAAGCTTGTCGAAGGCGCGCGGGCAGACGGCATTCTCGTGCGCATGCAGTCCGTCATGCGCGACGCGCTCGGCAATTCGTACGTCTATGTCGTGACGGACGAAAACAAGATTGAGCAGCGCGCCGTCAAGGTTTCTCAGACGGTCGGCGAATGCTGGCTCGTCGACTCCGGGCTCAAGGCAGGCGAACGCGTCGTGTATGCCGGCTTTCAGCGGATCAAGCCGGGAGCCGTCGTGACGGCGAGGGAAGTCGAAGAAAAGGATCTTCCGGCGGCCAATCCCGTCTTCTAAAACCGGAGCTTGAAAAAAGATGTTTTCGCGCTTTTTCATCAATCGCCCGGTTTTTGCCTGGGTGATTGCAATTGTGATCATGCTCGCGGGCGCGCTGTCGATTTCGACGCTGCCTGTGAGCCAATATCCGCAGATCGCGCCGCCTCAGATCTCCATCTCGGCCAGGTATCCCGGCGCTTCGGCTCAGACGATTGAAAATACCGTCACGCAGATTCTCGAACAGAACCTGATCGGTCTTGACGGGTTCATGTACATGGAATCGAAATCCGATTCCTTGGGCAACATGTCCATGACGCTCACCTTCGAGCCGGGCACGAATCCCGACATGGCTCAGGTTCAGGTGCAGAACAAAATCCAGAGCTCGCTTACGTCGCTGCCGCAGGTCGTGCAGCAGCTCGGCGTAACCGTTCAGAAGACGTCCGCGAACTTCCTTATGGTCGTGGGCTTCGTGAGCCGCGACCACTCGATGTCGAGCTCCGACTTGGGCGACTATCTCGTTTCGAACGTGAAGGAGCCGTTGGGCCGCGTCTCGGGCGTGGGCGAAGTGGAAGTCTTCGGTTCTTCCTACTCCATGCGCATTTGGCTCGATCCTGAAAAGCTGGTGAAGTATCAGCTCAACACGGCCGAAGTCGTTGATGCCGTTACGGCTCAGAACGCGCAGGTCTCGATGGGTTCCGTGGCCGGTCAGCCCAGCGACGGCCGTCAGGAATTCACCGCGACGATTTCCGGCGCGAGCATGCTTGAAACGCCGGAACAGTTCCGCAACATTCTCGTGAAGGTGACCGAAGACGGCGCAAACGTCTACCTGCGCGACGTCGGAGAAGTCTCCCTGGGCCAGCAGTACTACATGGCTTTCGGCACCTTCAACGGCGACCCGTCGTCGGGCATTGCCATCCGCTTGGCCTCCGGCTCGAACGCGCTGCAAACGCAGGCGGCCGTCTTGAAGCGCGTCGAGGAACTGAGCGCGAACTTCCCGGCCGGCATGGAAATGGTGGTTCCGTTCGACACGACGCCTTTTGTTCGTGCGGCTCTG
>CAZUXQ010000137.1:0-3016 GCA_964624425.1 uncultured Sutterella sp. | reverse complement strand
CATGAAGTGGTGAAGACGCTTGTCGAAGCCATCATTCTCGTCGTTGTGGTTATGTATCTCTTCCTGCAGGACTGGCGCGCGACGATCATTCCGACGATTGCCGTGCCGGTGGTGCTTTTGGGCACCTTCGCCATGCTTTCGGTGACGGGCTTCTCCATCAACATGCTGACGATGTTCGCCATGGTGCTGGCCATCGGCTTGCTGGTGGACGACGCCATCGTGGTCGTGGAGAACGTCGAGCGCGTGATGCGCGAGGACGGCACGGAAGCGCGCGAAGCAACCGAAAAGTCGATGGGACAGATTACCGGCGCCTTGGTCGGCATTGCCATGGTGCTTTCGGCCGTGTTCATCCCGATGGCCTTCTTCGGCGGCTCGACCGGCGTCATTTATCGTCAGTTCTCGATCACGATCGTTTCGGCCATGGTGCTCTCCGTCATCGTGGCCCTGACCCTTACGCCGTCGCTCTGCGCGAGCATCCTGAAGCCCGTGAGCCACGAAGGCCACATGGGCAAGGGCGGATTCTTCGGCTGGTTCAACCGCGGTTTTGAATCTCTGACGAATGCCGTTCGCGACGGCGTCGGCGCGCTCATCCGCCATCCGTTCGTTCTTTTCGTCTGCTATGCGGCGGTTATTGCCGGCGTCGTCATCGGGTTCATGAAGATTCCGACCGGCTTCATGCCGGCTGAAGACCAAGGCGTGGCGCTTCTGCAGGTGCAGCTGCCGAACGGCGCGACGATGGAGCGCACCGACCGCGAAGTCCGCAAGATGGAGTCGTTCCTGCTCCAAACCGAAGGAGAGCGCGCGCTGGATACGTTCTTCGCCGTGCGCGGCTTCTCCTTTGCCGGTTCCGGCCAGAACGTGGCGCTCGGCTTCCTGAAGCTCAAGGATTGGTCCGAACGTCCGGACGACGACCAGAGCGTTCAGGCCGTGCAGGGCCGCGCGATGCGCGCCTTCATGACGGATCCGGAATTCATGGGCGCGAGCGCCTTCCTCTTCCCTCTGCCGTCCGTTCCTGAATTGGGCGTTGCCGACGGCTTCGACTTCTACATTCAGGACATGTCTGGTCAGGGTCACGCCAAGCTCATGGAAGTGCGCAACGCCTTCCTTGCCGCTGCGGCCAAAGATCCGCGCCTCACCATGGTTCGCCACAACGGCATGGAAGACACCCCGCAGATGAAGCTCGCGCTCGACTACGAAAAGCTGTCGGCTCTGAGCCTCGACATTTCGACGGTGAATTCGATGCTTTCGACGGCCTATGCCGGCACGTACATCAACGACTTCATGGACCGCGGCCGCGTCAAGCAGGTCTGGGCGCAGGGCATTACCGACGCCCGCATGAAGCCTGAAGATCTGAGCCGCTGGCACGTGCGCAACTCGCTTGGCGATATGGTTCCGCTCTCGGCTTTTGCGTCGGTCAGCTGGGAATACGGCAGTCCGCGTCTCGAACGCTTCAACGGCTTTTCGGCCGTGAACATCCAGGGCAGTCCGGCCGCTGGCGTCTCCTCGGGCGACGCCATGATCGCGATTGAGGAAATCGCCTCGCAGGTGCTTCCGCACGGCTACGCCATCTCGTGGAACGGCGTCTCGTATCAGGAACGCCAGGCCGGCGCACAGGCCGCTTCGCTTTACGCCATTTCGCTTTTGGTTGTCTTCCTCTGCCTGGCCGCCTTGTACGAAAGCTGGTCCGTTCCGATCGCCGTCCTTTTGGTCGTGCCTTGCGGCGTTGTCGGAACTTTGGGCTTGACCTGGCTTCTCGACATGAACAACGACGTCTACTTCAAGGTCGGGCTGCTGACGACGGTGGGCCTTGTGAGCAAGAATGCGATTCTGATCGTTGAATTCGCCAAAGACTTGATGGAGGCCGGCGAAGATGCGGCGCACGCCGCTCTTGAAGCCGTCCGCCTGCGTCTGCGTCCGATTCTGATGACTTCGCTCGCATTCGGTCTCGGCGTGCTGCCGCTTGCGGTTGCGCACGGAGCCGGCTCCGGCGCTCAGAACGCCATCGGCGTCGGCGTTCTCGGCGGCATGATTACGGGCACGGTGCTCTGCGTCGCGATGGTGCCGGTCTTCTACGTTCTCGTGGCGAAGCTCAGCCACAGAGTGAGCGGCAGGCAGGCCGAGCCCGCAGCCGGCAAAGCATAAACTTTCGACAGGAATGGCGTCGGCCGGACAGCCAAGGAGGTTCGGCCGACACTTCGAACAAACCAAAATGGGTAAGCAATCGGCCGCGCCGTAAGTCGGCCGATTCTTAGAAGAAAATGAAAAAGTCCTACTTTCTGCTTCCGTGCGCGTCAATGCTCTTCCTGGCCGGCTGCGTCAATTTGGCGCCCGATTACGAACGGCCCGCACTCTCCGTTGTCGATGCCTGGCCGCAGGGCGAGGCTTATCAGGCCGAAACGGACATGAAGCGCGCCGAACTTCCCCGGTGGCAAGACTTCATTCGCGACGAGCGCCTCAAGGCCGTGATCGAAGCGGGCTTGGCGAACAACCGCGATCTGCGCATTACTGCGCTCAACGTCGAAAAGGCGCGCGCCGCCTACGGCATCCAGCGTTCCGAACTCTTCCCGACCGTCGCGGCCGTCGCGGCCGAAACGGCGCAGCGCACCCCGAGCACGATGAATTCCGCGGGCGTGCATGCGACGAGCCATCAGTACACGGCGCAGCTCGCCGTCACGAGCTATGAAATCGACTTCTTCGGCCGCATCCGCAATCTGAATGAACAGGCTCTGCAGGCCTATCTGCAGTCTCAGGATGCGCAGCGTACGGCGCAGAGCTCGCTCATCGCAGAAATCGCCATGGCTTGGCTCACGCTCGGCGCCGACCGCGCGCAGCTTGCGCTGCAGCGCGAAACGCTTCAGAGCCAGGAAGAAAGCTTCAGGCTCGTTGAAGCGAGCTACAAGTACGGAGCCGCGAGCGAACTTGACTACGAACAGGCGCGCCAGACCGTAGCGGCCGCCCGCGCGTCGATCGAGTCCTACATCCGCGCCGCGGCCCAGGACCGCAACGCCCTTGAACT
>CAZUXQ010000136.1:0-5121 GCA_964624425.1 uncultured Sutterella sp. | reverse complement strand
TTGAAAAGAAAGTCCATGGCAGAATGCGCGGAAGCTGCCGGCACGGACAGCGCGGTGCTTTGAAGGTATCAGAACTGCCGCGCCCGCGATTGATTTCATCGCCTCTGACGCAAAAATAAAATTACAGATTTTCACAAGATTAGATTATAATTTTAACTTTCTTTCAAAACACACTCGGCCGACGATGCCTCCGCTTCCGCCTCTTCTTGCGGCACTTGAAGCACTAGCCGACTTGCCCGACGACAGCCGTCTTGGCCGCTGTCCGAGAGTCGTCATCGACACCAATACGGTGCTCGCGCTCATCTATTGGCGAGACCCGGCGCTCGTGCATCTTGCTTCGTCGCTCGGAAGACGCCGCTTCGTCATTCTTGCGTCGATTCAGACGGCCCATGAACTTGCCGGCGTCCTTTCCCGGCCGCAGTTTCGGCTCGAAGCCGAAGAAGCCGCATCCCGCCTGCGGGACTGGCTGGAGAATGCGGTGTGGATTGCCGGCGAGGAGCTTGCAAAAGCCGAAGCCGCAAACCCGATCCGCTGCAGAGATCCGGAAGATCAGAAATTTCTCACGCTCGCGCTTGCGGGCGGCGCGCGCCTCATCGTTACGCGCGACAAGCTGCTTCTGAAAGCAGGACGGCGCATGAAGCGCTTCGGCATCAAGGCGATTCGGCCGGAAGAATGGACGGATTCCGCAGTGTTTGAGCCTGATGGAAAACCATCTCCTTTCTGCACTCGGATCGGTACGCGTCAAGCAGCAATCTTTCGCTAAGATAGGTCAATAAGCAAGAAAACAAACGTCAGGAACTTGGCTGCGCAATTCCGATGCGAGGTTTCTCAACCCGACGGCTTTCAGGGTTGAGCCGCACCTTACCGATCAGACTGCAGTTGAGAGCAAAGCTGTTGCCCCAGCGTTTCGGACGGCACTTGCGAACTGCAGGCATCGTTCTGCGGCGTCTCGCAGGATCTCCGCGTCTTCTCCACGACAATGCCGTCCCGTCCGTACGGCCGTCCGAATGCCGCGAAAGCGATGATGCTTGCGTCAGTGCTCAAGGCCTGCACGATGTGAACAAAAAGATTTCTGAGGGCGGGTCGAATTGCCGGCAGCAGTCTTCTCGACGACACGTTCTGCAACGAAGACGGCTCCCAAGACTTCCGCAGATTTCTGATGCTTTTCGAGACCGCATGGACCGACGAGAAGATTAAATTCCCGCGCATGCGGAAGCCGTCCAAAGAACATAGCCGCGATCTGCCGACCGCCTCCATCGTCATGGCGGTCGCTGCGGCTTCTTCATGGATTTTGAAGTCTATGCCGGCAACACCTTGGAATTCAAGACGATACTGCCGGCCCGCTCCTGACGCTCAATCATCAAAGAGGCCAACACTTTTTCTGAATAGCATTAACGGCATCAATTGCTGCGAGCTGCTCGGAAGAAACTTCATCACGAACCAGCAGTCCGGCTGCTGGATCAGGCACTTGGGCGGCGCAGCCGCTCATCTCCTCGAGCACCCGCAAGACGCAGCAACTCATGCAATTCCCCTTTCCTCCCTCCAGAATGGCAAGAAGCATCTTGCGCCGGCATGTCGGTCGGCAATTCCCTGCACGATGCGGGCAGTTCCCCATATCCGCTCTGCCGTCAGCCGCTGCCGGCAGAGCGGATCAAAGCAGCTGCTCGCAAATCCTGCCATAAGAATCACCAACTCCGGTTCATAGGCACCGGCAATAGGCTCAATTACCTCTTTAAAGGCTTTGATGTAAGCAGCATTTCCGGCACCAGCAGGCATCGGCACATTGAGGCCCGTCCCTTTCCCGGCACTCGTCATATCGGCACGGCGGTCCGCATCGCCATTCTCTTCGAGCGCATTCCGTTTGACGCACTTCCGCGTAGAGTACGCCGTCCTCGCCGTACCAGACAGCTTCAATGCCTTTCTTGTGATGGTTGTGCAGTCCGCAATGAGAATGCGCCTCACACCATAGGCTTCGCAGACACGCTGCGCAACGATGTTGAAGTTGTTGACGATGCAAAAGCCGTATCCCGATTCGGATTCCGCATGCGCGGCCGGCGGTCGCTGCAGACAGAAAGCGTTCTTCACGCGTCCGGTCATCACTGCATCAAGCGCATTGAGGTCGCCGCCTATTGCCCACCGAATAGCATCAAATTCTCTGCGACCAATCTGCGCCATCGGCCCCACAATACCGTCATCCCCCAGCTGAGAGCGCTTCCAGTCTGTCGATGCAGGCTTGGGAGTGAAAGCCCGCAAGTTCTGCGTTATCGGCTTCGCGTGCTTCGATGAACTGCAACTCTTTCAGAAGCCCGAATTTGTCGAAAACCGAACATGCCCGCGCCACGCGCTCCGGCGCATCGCAATAGTCGTCTTCCGCCATAAAAAACACGAATCCCGCCGGGAAGACCAAATGGTCTTTGCATGCTGAAAAGCCTGCAGAAGCGGCCGCAATACATAAGTGCAAAGTCCTTCTTTTTCCCTCGAATACTCTTCTCCTGCAAAAGATTCGAAAAGGAAATGGCAATCACATGCAAAAAAGCTCCTCATCTTGTCTGGTGTTGCGAAGTGGTTTCCGTCATAGGAAACCACTTCGAAGCCGTGACGCTCATCTTCCTTCGCTACCTCATTGAACGCCTTCTTTGCAGCGCCAGCCGTGAACGCACGGCCAAGGTTTCGATCACCGGGTCCGCCCGCGAAAACGGACTTGCGATGCTCCGCATTCAGTCGGAAAGAAAGCTCGGCATCTCGCCTGGAGAATTCGTCTTTTTTAAAACCAGCAGTGAAGAAAAGCACCTCCACTCCGTCTTTACGGAAGAACCCTATGGTTCCGTGGCGCTCAGCTGCTTCACCGAAGGCACGACATCTTCCGTCCAAGCAGTCGATCATGCCGTACTCGAAGGTTCCTGTGGAACATTCCGTCCAACGGAAATCCTGAAGGACGAAGCCTGGATCACCGTTGTCTGCATTGCGCCCTTCCTTGCCTGACTTCGCGCGGCTGCTGAAAGACGAGCGCAAAGCGTGACCTTGCAGCCCGAAAACGTCCGGCTTTTTGGTGCGTGAAGAAGATGACTGCCAAACCCATGCTGAAGCCGGAGAAGCCGGCATTTCTCTCGAAAACTACGAATCAAAAGACGACAGCCGCCTCGACATGAAGGAGATCTTCCGCGTCGCGCTGCCGAAAAGCGGCGCGCTCTGCGAGGGGGCAGGCCTCGACGGCACTATCCGCTCCGCCTATGCGGCCGCGGGCGGCGATCCCGAAAGCGCCCGTTCCGAACACGCTGAGAATGCCTCGGACGACCGACACGGAAGGAATAGGCAGACCGTCCGTCGACAATACGCCCCCGACTGCTGCGAAGAGCGGTCGGGGGTGCCTGAAAGGCTGCTCTCAAAACTGGCGCTCATCCCTGCGGATGTTCGTCATTCACCTTTGGCAACGGCGATGCCGGTGAGCCTTCCGAAAGTGAAGATGTCGCAGATGGCATTTCCGCCCAGGCGGTTCGTGCCGTGAATGCCGCCCGTCACTTCGCCCACGGCGTGGAGATGCGGAATGACTTCTCCGCGTCTGTCAATCACCTGGGTCTTCGTGTTGATGACGATGCCGCCCATCGTGTGATGGACTGACATGCCGGCGTACCCAGCATAAAAAGGCGCCTTCTCGATCTTCGAGAGCATCGCAGGCTTCTTCCCCATGGCATCGTTTCCGGAATCAACACCCGCATTGAAGTCATTAATCGTCTTCTGAAGGACGGCCGGATCGACCTTCATCTTTTTGGCAAGCTCCTCGATGGTGTCAGCAGACCAGGCGTCGCCCGTCTTGAAGCCTTCGCGAATACCGTCCTGATGCCCCGGATTCAGACCGTCGAAGCCGTTCTGATCCACGATGGAAAAGGCTGTCTGTTTCGGGAGGGACAGCACGGCGTCACGAATTGCGTCGCGGCGTTCGTCTTCCGCCACGAAACGCTTGCCGTCAAGTCCAACCATGATGAAGTTCTTGGCGTTGAGGTGCATGATGATGCGCTGCTTTCTTCCCGGAGGGCAGCCGGGATTGCACTGGATGAAGTCCATTCCGGTTACTTCTGCACCAATGTCCTGCAGAAGCGGTATGAGGTCGCCGGTTGCTCCCACATGATTTGTGGTGGTGAGATCCCTCATGCGCGGATCGTGGAGCGCGCGCATCTCAGGATTGGCACCGAAGCCGCCGGCTGCGACCACAACGGACTTCGCTGCGCGGATCGCGTGCTGCGTCTTCTTGGCGTCTTCGTAGACCACGCCGAGCACGTCGCCGGAAAGAGGCTCTTCGCGAACCACCCGCACGACCTTCGCCTGCGTTCGGATTTCCACGCCGAGCTTGTCGGCTTCGGACTTCAGCACCTTGATGTAGTCGGAGCCGAGAGATCCGTAGGGTGCGTGGCAGCGGGGGAAAAGGCCGCCGTAAATCTGATAGATCTCGGGCTTGAACTTCATTCCCATGGATTCTAGCCACTGGACGGCGGCATAGGAATTTTCCGTCATTGTGCGTACGAGCTCGGGATTGGCACGGAAGTCGCCGCCTGCCATAGTGTTGTTGAAGTGATTTTCAGGGCTGTCCTCGATGCCCTGCGCCTCCTGACGAGGCGGATCGTAGGAATTGAAGCCGCCGCCGGAAATAGCGGTGTTGCCGCCGATGTAGGCCATCTTTTCCAAAACCAGCACCTTCTCGACGCCTTCTTGTCTGGCCATGACGGCAGTTGCCAGACCAGCTCCGCCAGAGCCCACGACCACGAGATCAACCGTTTCCTCCCACTTGGGGACAGTGCAGACACCCGGAGCAGACGCGCGGGCAGCCGTTGCGCCCATAGCGGCGGCAGCGCCGAGCGCCGCGCCCTTGAGCAGATGCCGACGGGACAGATTGGTCATGATGGATTCTCCTTTTCGGTTTCACGCTTCGACCGCAGGGCGGTTTTCCCTGCAACGGTCGCCCTCATTTTCGAAGCGCATGTACGATATTGCCATCACACGTTGGTTTCATTGACAGAAGAGAGCGGAAGATTGACAATATAAAATTTTCATTTTATGAAGAAGCCGCACCGCTCCCTGCGAGCCTTCCGAAGACCACGGCATCGTTGATCCCGTTCGCGCCCATGC
>CAZUXQ010000135.1:0-5139 GCA_964624425.1 uncultured Sutterella sp. | reverse complement strand
TTCATAATGGTTTGGCCGCATTGAAATTCTCTTCTCGTTCGACAAAAATGCGGCCTGCAAAAAAAAACGGCCCCGTTCCCTGCCGTTCAAGAAGACCCCTTTTCCTGGAACAGCCATATGCCCCACTCGCTCCTCGAGCATCCGCTGCAGCGCCGCGACTTCCTCGAGTCCGCCGCCGCGATCGGAACCGCGCTCACCGCTGCGGGCTTCGTCCCCGCCGCTCTTTCTGAAGCCGTCGCCAAAGCGGTCGACGACTTCGGCGAATACTATTGGACCGCCTGCGTCATCAACTGCGGCCACCGCTGCCCGCTTCGCGCCTACGTGAAGAACAAGCGCGTGATCCGCATCGAAACCGACAATACGATCAAGGACGGCGCAAAGCCCTTCCAGCTGCGCGCCTGCCTCAAGGGCCGCAGCATGCGCGCCCGCCTCTATTCGCCGGACCGCCTCAAGTATCCGATGAAGCGCGCGGGCGAACGCGGCGAAGGCAAGTTCGAGCGCATCAGCTGGGACGAAGCGCTCGAAACGGTTGCGTCGAACCTGAAGCGCGTGATCGAAACGTACGGCAATGAATCGGTCTACTGGCAGTACTGCTCGGGCCAGCAGTCGCTCGTCAATTCCCGAAGCGCCTGGTGGCGGCTTCTGAACCTCATGGGCGGCTATCTCAAGTACTACGGTTCCTACTCGACGGCTCAGATCAGCGCGGCCTTTCCGATGACCTACGGCGGCAGTCCGTCCTCCGACATCAGCGAAGTCGCCAATGCCAAGCTCTACGTCACGTTCGGCGGCAATACGTCGGTGACGCGCGGCTCGGGCGGCGGCAGGTCCTATCAGCTCGCGAACGCTCTTGAAAAGGGGAAGACCCGCATGATCGTGATCGATCCGATCTACAACGACACGATGGCGGGCAAGGGCGAACAGTGGATCCCGATCCGTCCGGGCACGGATGCGGCTTTGGTCGAAGGCTTGGCCTACGAACTCATCCGCAACAGCTGGGTCGATCAGGAGTTTCTCGACAAGTACTGCGTGGGCTACGACGAAAAGACGCTCCCCGAAGGTGCTCCCGCGAAGTCCGACTACAAGAGCTACATCCTGGGCGAAGCCGACGGCATTCCGAAGACGCCCGAACGCGCCTCCAAGATCACGGGCATTCCGGTGGAAACCATCATTGAGCTTGCCCGCGAAATCGGCACGACGAAGCCGGTATTCTTCTCGCAGGGCTGGGGCCCGCAGCGTCAGGCGAACGGCGAAGAAACTTCGCGCGCCATCGCCATGCTTCCGATCCTTACGGGCCAGATCGGTCTCCCCGGGACGTCGACCGGCCAGGCCGAAGGCAACACCGAACTCAAGGCGCAGTACCTCCCGACCGGCAGGAACCCGGTGAAGGCCGCGATTCCGTGCTTCCTCTGGACGGACGCGATCTTCCGCGGCCGCGAAATGGACGACGCACACGACGGCCTGCGCGGTCTCGAACCAGGCGAAAAACTCGGCAGCAACATCAAGCTCATCGTGAATTCGGGCGGCAACACCCTCATCAATCAGCACGGCGACTGCAACTGGACCGACAAGATTCTGCGGGACGAAAAGCTCTGCGAATTCATCGTCGTCTGCGACAACATGATGACGCCGTCGGCCCGCTACGCCGACATCCTGCTCCCGGACACGCTCGGGCCGGAAACCGAAGACATCGTTTCGGGCGGCTCATCGAACGGCGACGTCGCGTCGATCTTTCCGATGCACAAGGCCGTCGAGCCGCAGTACGAACAGCGCCCGACTTGGGAAATCTGCCGCGGCATCGCCGCAAAGCTCGGCATCGAAGAAAAGTTCACCGAAGGAAAGTCCAAGATGGACTGGATCCGCTGGTGCTACGAGGAAACCCGCAAGAATGCGCCCGAACTCCCCGACTTCGACACGTTCTGGCAGAAGGGCCCGCAGCAGGTCTTCGGTCTGCGCAAGGACATGGTCGCGCTCTCCGCCTTCCGCAAGGATCCGCAGAAGTCGCCCCTCAAAACGCCTTCCGGAAAGATCGAAATTTATTCCTCGCGCCTGGCCGACATCGCCGCGCGCTGGACGCTTCCCGAAGGCGACGTCATTTCGGCGCTCCCGAAGTTCGTCGCCACTTGGGAAATGCCGGGCGACGAAAAGCAGAAGAAGTATCCGCTGCAGTGCTTCGGCTACCACGGTCACGGCCGCATCCATTCAACCTTCCACCACCTGCCGAACCTTCGTAGCGCCTTCCCCGACGAGCTTCTCCTGAATCCCGTCGACGCAAAGCCGCGCGGCATTGAAAACGGCGACCTCGTGCGCGTCTTCAACGACCGCGGCGCCGTCGAGCTCGCCGTCAAGGTGACGCCGCGCATCATGCCCGGCGTCTGCTCGATCCCGCAGGGCGCTTGGTACGCGCCGGTGAAGACGAAGGACGGCATCGTCGACAAGGGCGGCTGCATCAATACGCTCACGCATCATCGTCCGAGTCCGTATGCGAAGGGCAACGCGCAGCACACCGTGCTCGTCGAAGTCGTCAAGGCGGAAGCCTCCGCCGACAACAACGCTTGATCCGAGGAGGTTTCGCCATGACGCAATACGGCTTTTACATCGACGCGGTGAGGTGCACGGGCTGCCGCACCTGCACGATCGCTTGTCAGGACGCCAAGGGAATGCCTGCCGACGTCGCGCTTCGAAAGGTTCGCGAATACGCGGGCGGCGGCTGGCGCCAGGACCGCATGACGGGCGCTTGGCATCAGGACGTCTTCGCCTACTATCTGTCGCTCGGCTGCTGTCAGTGCGCGGATCCCGCGTGCGTGAAAGCGTGCCCGACGAAGGCGCACCATAAGCGCGGGGAGGACGGCCTCGTTCTCATCGATCCCGCAAAATGCATCGGCTGCGGCGCCTGCGCCAAAGCGTGTCCCTACGATGCGCCGAAGATCAATCCGGCCGCGAAGAAAATGACGAAGTGCGACGCCTGCATCGAACGCCTGCAGAAAGGCGGACAGCCAATCTGCGTGGAAGCCTGCACGCAACGCGCGATCGAATTCGGATCAATCGAAGAGCTTCGCAAGAAGCACGGCGGCTGCGCCGCCGTCGCGCCGCTGCCGGATGCTTCCGTCACAAAGCCCTCGCTTGTCATTCGCGCTCCCAAGACTGCAAAGCCCGTCGGCGACGCGTCCGGCAAAGCGTACGAACATTAAGCGCAATTGAACGCTTGCGAAAATGCCCGAAGAGATGCCCGCTTCTTCGGGCATTCCGCTGGATAAAATGCTGCAGGCGGCAGCGGACAGGCCAAGCTCAATCGCCGCGCTTTCGGCGCAAGGAAAGAGCATTGGCCGGATCGACGGCGCCGAGCGCAATGCCGGCTGCGGCCTGCACGGGAGCGAACGTGAACCGATAATCGCGGGCGTCCCGATTTGCTGCAAGCGGCCTTACGGCATCGGCACGGGAGATCTCGTGCGGATGGATGCGAGTTCGAAGCGGCAGGCATTCGATTTCAGCCGAAAACTGCTCGATCCTCTCGCGCGCCAGCGGTCGGGCGCCGAACCGATCGGCTTTGAGCAACGCAAAAAAATGCAAGGTTTTGCTCGGTCTGCCGTCCATGCCGACGCTCCGCCGAACATGAATTTCGAAGACGCGCTCCGCCAGCCTCAAGATTTGGAGACAAGCGCGTGTTCGAGCAAAGAACGCCGAGAATCCGACGATCAAGCCTTCAGCGAGCTGCGTTCCGTCAATCGCCTCCAACTCCGAGCTTCCTCGGCGGCAAGGCGGGATTAAACTTTTTATTTTTGCGGCTCTCGCGCTACTTCGATTCAAGCCATGCTTGATGCCTTTCTCAATTCCGTCAACTGCGTTCTGATTCTCGCGCTCCTTGCGGGCGCGGGCTACATTACGGCTGCCAAAGGCTGGTACGACGCCAACTCGACGGCATTGATCGCCAAGATGGTGACCTTCATGTCGTTGCCGGCATATCTCTTCTCGAGCGTGATGGAAAAGCTCAACCACGACGAGCTTCTCTCGCTCGCGGGCACGATGATCATTCCTTTTGCGTCCGTGTGGCTCTGCTTTTTCGTGAGCCGCATCATCGTCAAGGCATTCAAGGTCGAGAAGCTTCATTCGGGCATCTTCTCGTCGGCCTTCACGGCGACGAACAACATGTTCATCGGCGTGCCGGTTTCGCTCGCGCTGTTCGGCGACGAAGCCATCATCCCTACGCTTCTCTACTTCTTCGCCAACACGACCTTCTTCTGGACGATGGGAAACTTCCTTGAAGCTCTCGACGGCGCGAATGCCGACCATTCGAACTCGGTGAAGGCCTTTTCGCTCGAAACGGTGAAGCGGGTCTTCTCGCCTCCGCTGTGCGGCTTTCTTCTGGCGCTCGCTCTCATTCTTCTCGACGCCCGTCTGCCCTCGGCCTTCATGACGGCCGCGAAGTACATGGGCGGCATCACGTCGCCTCTGGCGCTCATCTTCATCGGCATCATGATCTACCGAATCGGCATTCGGAACGTGCGCCTCACGAAAGATCTCGCCCTCGTTCTTGCGGGCCGCTTCGTCATCTGCCCGCTCGTCTGCCTGAGCTTCACGTACCTGATGCCGCTGCCGCCGCTTTTCGCAAAAGTCTACGTCATTCAGGCGGCGCTCCCCTGCATCACGCAGATCGCGGTGCTTGCGCGCTTTCACCACGCAGACGTAAAGTTTGCCACGACGGCCGTCGCGTCGACAACGCTTTTTTCGGTCGCGGCGCTTCCGGCATGGATGATCGTGCTCACCGCACTCGACTGAGGCGGCTTCGAACCGGCAATTGCGCGGCGGGCGCCTCTCGGCGCCCGTTTCTTTTTGCTCGTTCCGCTCAAATTCTTTTATGCTCTTTGCGAATGAAGCCGCACGGGAATTTTGAATTTGAACGACTGCAGACGCATCCATATACTTCAAGGAAGCCAAAAAACAAGCACCGCTCCTCGGCAGGCTCGTTCCCGCCGGCCTTCGAGCCCGAAGCAACATTCGATGGACAGCAATCTGCTCACGCTATTTACGGATTCCTTCTGGAAGATTCTTCTTCCCGGCATTCAGGTTACGATTCCGCTCACGGCGATTTCGTTCGCGCTTGCGCTCATTGTCGCCGTCATCGTCGCAATCATCCAGTACGCC
>CAZUXQ010000134.1:0-5142 GCA_964624425.1 uncultured Sutterella sp. | reverse complement strand
CACTTCGCCTTTTTCTACAATCTTCCCTTGGAGCTCCATCCCGGTCATGCCGGACATGCCCTGGTCGAGGATGACGTAGCCCGGACGCAGAGGATCGTTGAGCGTGAGAAAGCTCACGGCCGACTCGAACGCAAGCACGTCGAACCCGGCCATTCTGAGCAGAAAAGCCGTGCTTTTGAGAAGCTCTTCATCGTCGTCGACGATGCGGATGAGAGGCTTCATGCCGGCGATTTCGGTCGGGCCGCCAGCATCGACGGAAAGAATCGCTTTGCTCGCATTGATCATTTCCTTCCTCTTCTTCCTTGCTTGTCTTTCTCGTTCTTTTGCGCTTCGCCGTCAATTTCGGCAAGATCCGACTTGTCGGCCGCCGCCAGCACCACCTCGGCGCAGATGCCTTCGATCGGCAGCTGATAGAAGTGAAGCGACCCGCCGTGGCGATCCACGATGCCTCGGCAGATCGAAAGCCCGATGCCGAGACCTTCCTGCTTCACGGATTCGCCGTACCCCGTCAAGCGTGCGAACGCTTCGGGCGAAAGCTTCGGACCGTTGTCCGTGACGCGCAGCGCAACGTATCCGTCGTCTTCGCGCGTGATCGAAACGCTTACGAAGCCGCCGCGCTTTTCAAAGGCGGCGTGCCCCGCATTGCGAAGCATATTGAGCGCGAGGAGCTCAAGCTCGAGCGAATCGCCCAAGACATAGGCCGGCCGATCGTCCTGCGCATCGGCCGCAAAGAATTCGCCTTTGGCGGCCATGATCGGCACGCGCTTCGTATCGTGTCTCTCCACGATCGAGATTGCGCTGCGGACGGCCCTCGTCCAGTCGACGGGCGACAGCGGCGTGCTTCTCGCCTTGGCGTATCCTCGCACGCGCTCGACGATCGCCGTGATGCGGCGGGCCTCTTCGCCCATGGCGTCAAGGACGCCTCCCGTCATTTCCTTTTCTTCGGAGCCGGCATTGCGGCGCTTGTTCCAGAGCTTGAAGCCGCCGATGTAATTGGTGATCGAAGCGAGCGGCTGCTTTAATTCATGCGCGAACATCGAACTCATCTGCGAGAGCATTCCGATGCGCTCGATTGCGGAAAGCTGTTCGCGGGAAACCTTCGCCTGCGCTTCCATTTCGTCGCGCGCGGCAAGGGCCTTCTGCAGTTCCGCGGTCTTTGCGCGCACCAGATGGTTGGCGCGAAGGCTGTGGAGAAGCAACACGAGGAAGGCGGCGAAGACGCCGATGATGACGTTGAGGTAGCGCTTCACGAAGCCCCACGGCGTCTGTTCGTCCAAATACGAATACGGACCGAAATGAAGCGTCTGCATAAGCTTCTGCACGCCGCTCAGATCGGCCCGCAACCCCCAACGGAAGCCCTGCTGAGGCGGCAGACTGAAGGCCGCGGCCGCAAGGCGGCGGAGCGCATCGTTGCTCGCCGACGAGGTGTAGCCGATCGCCCAGTCCGGATATCGCGCAGTACTCGAGCGGCAGACGCCCGGACGGCTTTTGACCGAAGTCTGCGCATTTGCGTCTTCGGCGCTTTCGTGCACTCGCGGCACGTCGTTCGACGGACCGATCTGCACGTCGGAGTCCTGATATTCGGCCACCGTCTTGAAGGCCTTCGGATCGATGAGTCCCGAATCGAGCATGCGCTCGTAGACGCAGCTTTGCAGAAGCGCCGCGTCGGCATGACCGTACATCACGGCATTCAAGACCTCGGGGATGTCGTTTGCGCGCCAGAGAAGCTGCGAGAAGAAGCCTTCCGCTTGCAGGCCTTCGTCGATCATGCGGCCCTGAAGATGCTGCCACGCGCTCACCGAAGTCGTGCTCTGAAGCGACAAGCGCTTCCCTCTCAGCGATGCAAGCCCCGTAATGTCCTTTCTGTCCGCGCGCGTTAGAAGAAGCCCGCCCGTATAGGGTCTGGCCGCATCGTTGTCTGCTTCGCGCGTTGCGAGCGGCACTGCGCCGCCCTCAAGCATGAGCGCGACCATCGTTCCCGACGTGGCGATCACGAATGGAATCTTGCGGTTTGTCGCCTCCCGCACAAAGTCTCTCGAGGGGAATGTCGAAATGATGACGCGACGCTCGGGGAATGCGACGCGAAGCGCCTGCAGAAGCGGTCCGACGCTTTGCTGAAAGGCCGAATCCGTACCCGTTTCTTCGAACGCGATCCAGAAGTCGCCCGCGCGGGCGGGATCCGTGTTTTCGGCCGCGAGCGCCCCGAAGGAGGCGGCGCCCGAGAGTTCGCCTTCCGAAAAAGTCAACGCTCGAATGTCCGACAAGTCGAAAGACGCGCCCGACATGGCGTCGGCACCAACGACGCTCGGCGCAGGATACGTCGCCGTCACCGTGATGACGGGCTGCGGCGAGGAGCCTTCGGCTTCGGCGGCCGACGCCTCAAGGGTCAGCGGCGCCGCCTGCACGGCGCCTGCCAAGCCCGCAGACAGCAGCGCGGTCAGCACGCCGGCGGCGGACAGATGCGTCTTCGCGAGCTTTCTTTCGAGGCGGCATGCTTTTGTCTTGTCGGTCGGCATATCGAACAGGCCAATCGGTCGCAATGGCCTGTGCGGCAGTTGATTGAATATCGGGACATTAGTCGGTCAAATTAATATTCGAGCGCAAAAATCGTCTCGCCGTCGATCGCTCAATCGCGGCAGGCCTGTCCCGCATGGATTTGCGGGACAGGCCCGTTTGAAAACTGCGCTCCGCGCTTTGCGCCCTAGAAGGCTGCGAGTCTCTTTCGAGCTTACTGCTCGGCGAGCATCTGTGCGTACTTTTCGAAAACCTTGTTCCAGTTGGCCGCGAAGCGTGCGTAGAGAAGGAGGAGCGTCTTCACGGGACTATCCTCAAGCTTCTCGACGCCGGGCGCGATGCGCGAGAACCAGACAATATTCTGATTAGCGTAGAGCTTCGCGAGGCCAAAGGACGCAAGGTCCTCGTCGGCGTTTTCCGCCGCTTCGTCGAAGACGAATTCGGCGAGCGCGCATTCGGAAGCGAAGTGGTCGAGCGGCAGCATGAAGCTCTGCGGCATCACGCGCAGACGTTCGACCCAGGCGGCCATGCGGGCGCCTGGACGGTCGGCGGCGTCCTGAGCGACGGCGACGGACCAATCGCGTTCAAGAAGAGAAATGACGGGCTTCTGCGGATTGAAGTACGCGTCGAAGTCGGCCGCGAATTCCTCGAAGGACCAGTCGCAGAACTTCTTGCAGCTGAAAGCCGGCTGGGTCTTGTCGTGCTCGTCGAAGGTGTAGTCGAGCATCATCTTCATCCAGTTGACCTGCTCGATGAAGACGTCATGCGTCGTGCGTTCGGGCGGCTACGCGAGCGCGGCCGAGATTTCCGCGAAACGGTCCGCCATGAACTGAAGCGCTTTGACCTGGATCTGCAGAGGGCTCAAGGGCGTGCCGGGCATGAATTTCTCCTTGGAATCGTTTTCGTGCGGTCGGCCTGAAGCGCCCGCTTTTCGATTGATCGCTGATCGAATCTTAGCGGCGCCGCTTTATCCGAATCTGAGGATCTGGAGCACCTGAAGAAGGACCAGAGCCGACGTACAAGCACTCCTGAAAATCCGCTGAATTTCGAGACGGCTTGTTGAAATTTCAGCGGATTTTCCTGCACTCCGGCATGACGCCTGCGCACGCTGCGAAAAGGTGGCTCCATGCCTCGCCCCGCCAGCCCGAATCCCAAGCCGCGCGTCGGTCTCGCCCAAGCGAAGGCGGAAGATTCCGGAGCGCGGCGAAGATTATTGCCCGGCCGTCAAGAGCCGCTGAAGCCTCAGCCTTGAGGAAGGCTGGGCTGCATTCTCTTTCCGTCTGAGATTCGCCTCGCCGGAGTTTTGCCCGGCAGCCGCCTGAGCCGAACCGCACGGGAGAAATGGGCGGGCCTGAGCAAAGGATGCGTCGCGCAGGGCCGCGGCGGAGAGCGCGGACAAGCTTCCGGAATCGCCGCCCGCAATGAACGCCGCTTCATCTCTTCGCTGCATTTTGACGTACGCTGCATCGCTCGGCAGCTCCTGCGAGCCGTTCGAGGCCGCCGGGGCATTGAAAATTCGCTTCGCCGGGCGACGGACTTCGTCTTCAGCCGACGAGCAGGATTCAGGCTTTGAAAGAGATGCAGGCAGGCAGAGAGGCTCCGTCCGGCTGCTCCGATGCCGAATGCGCTGTCGACGACCTGCATCTCTCAGCCTGTCGGAACGCTTCACAACGCTTCCGCTCATGCGTCAGCCCTGAGGAAGGATGCTCAGGAAGGCTCAAAACAGAACGCTTCATATACCCGCGAGAACCCTGCCTAGACTTTCGGACATGGCAGCGGTCCTTTTCCTCCGAAATACGAAAAGCCTGTTCCGCATCAAAATGCAGTCTTCTTGATGCTTCGAGGACGACAGCAACCTAGACCAAAGGCTAGGCAGCCGTCTATACCAAGGTCTAGCTTCCGCCCGACGGCAGGGGCGCAAAATGCAGGTCAACGAAAGGTTCCAGACCCTAAAGGCGCTTTGAGTCGTTCTCATTCCTAGCTCCGGAAGCTTTCGACGATTCCTACGCGAAACTCAAAAAAGAGGATGTGCATCATGTCTGAAATCAGTCTTGCCCGCCGTCACTTCCTGAAGACCGGTGCCGCCGCTGCCGCCGCCCTGATGGCCAGCGCCGCCGCCAACGCCGGCATTCCCGCTTCCGCCATCCAGAAGTACGACGAAGAATACGACGTCGTCGTGATCGGCTCCGGCTTTGCCGGCATGGCCTGCTCGCTCAAGGCCGCCCGAGCCGGCCTCAAGGTCCTCATGATTGAAAAGATGTCCGTGGTCGGCGGCAACTCCGCCATCTGCGGCGGCAACGTAGCCTGCCCGGTCAACCCGGTTCAGGCCGCTCAGGGCATCAAGGACAGCAAGGAACTCTTCATCGCCGACTGCTTGAAGGACGGCCTCGGCATCAACTACACGAACCTCCTCGGCGTGATCGCCGACCGCTGCAACGACACGATCAAGTTCGTCGAAGAATGCGGCGCCGAATTCGTGCCCAACAAGATGCTCTTCGAAGCCGGCCACTCCGTGCCGCGCTCCTATGAAATCAAGGCCGGTTCCGGTTCAGGCTACATCAACCCGATGCACGAAACCATCAAGAAGGAATCCAACGTTACGGTCCGCACCCGCTGCAAGTTCGATGA
>CAZUXQ010000133.1:0-5178 GCA_964624425.1 uncultured Sutterella sp. | reverse complement strand
CCCATGATGCGGATCGAACGCACGACCTCTCCCTTACCAAGGGAGTGCTCTACCAACTGAGCCACATGGGCGCTTTTTGGAGCGGGTGAAGGGAATCGAACCCTCGTCGGGGGCTTGGAAGGCCTCTGCTCTACCATTGAGCTACACCCGCCAGGGACCTTTGTTCTTCCGCCCGCCTGCATTCGACTGCAAAGCGATTGCTGGTGGAGGGGGATGGATTCGAACCATCGTAGGCGCAAGCCAACAGATTTACAGTCTGCCCCCTTTAGCCGCTCGGGCACCCCTCCGTAGCGAGAGAGCCGAATTATTGCCCAGCAAAAAACAGATGTCAAGGGCGATTTTTCAGCGGCTTTCCAAAATACCGACAAATACCTACATTTCCTGCAAGCGCCTGCGCTTCGCGGCTTTGCCGTCTCTTCGCTTTGCTTGCGGCGCATGCACGAAGAAGGCCGGATTCTTTAGTATTGGCGAATGACCATCGATCAAACCACCATTTGGGGCGCAGCAGCTTTTCTGCTGCAGTTTGCGATCACTCTCGGCGTGATTCTGCGCGTCATCCTCACTCGCCACCCGCCCGGGGCGGCCTTCGCCTGGATTCTCCTGACGGCCGTCGTCCCGTACATCGGGTTCATTCTCTACCTCATGTTCGGCGAACGCCCCATCGGGAAGCTTCGCGCCAGACGCCTTCGGCAGGCAACGGAATATTGGCGAAGGCTGTCAAGGCACAAGCTCACGCCGCTCGGCCCGCTCCCGCGCCAACTCGTTCGGCACCGCACGTTCATCCACCTGACGGCCAAGCTTGCAGGGCTTCCGCTCACAACCGGCTCCAAGGTAGAGCTGATGCCTTCGGCCGGCGTCATCCTGAGCCGCATGCTTCAGGACATCCGCGAAGCCAAGACGTCCGTCAAGATGGCTTTCTACATATGGTCTGACGGCGGCATCATCAACGACATTCAGAATGCCCTCGCGGATGCCGCGAAACGCGGCGTCCGCGTGCGAATTCTTCTCGACGACTTCGGCTCCCGTCCGTTCCTGCATTCCGCGGCGAGGCAGCGCCTCGAGAAGGCCGGCATCGAAATCGCCTCCGCCCTCCCGATGAAGCTTCTCGCCGTCTTCGGGCTTCAGCGCGCCGATCTGCGCCTGCACCGCAAGGTGGTCGTGATCGACGACCGCATCGGCTACACAGGCAGCTTCAACATGATCGCCCCTGAACGCTACGACGCGGCCGAGGATGTCGGCGCCTGGGTCGACGCCATGGCCCGCATTGAAGGGCCGGCGGTTCTTCATCTTTTGTTCATCTGGACTTTCGACTGGGCGCTGCAGCCCGACAGCGACATCACCGATTTTGAAGGCGACTACGAACAGGCGCTCATTCCCAATCAGGGCGACGCCGCCGTCCTCAGCGTGCCGTCCGGGCCGCATCAGCCGGGCGACGCAAGTCTTCTCCTCGTCATCGACGCCATCAACCGCGCCGAGCATTCGCTCGTTGTTACGACGCCGTATTTCGTCCCGAACGAATCCGTCGTCAACGCGCTTCTCAACGCGTCGCTTCGCGGCGTCGACGTGAAGCTCATCGTGCCGCGCAAAGTCGACTCGACAACCGTGGGCTACGCGATGCGCCGCTACTTCGACGACCTGCTTCAGGTCGGCATCAAGATCTATCTGTATGAAGGAGGACTTCTTCACACAAAGTCGATCGCCGTCGACGACGAATTCGCCGTTTTCGGAACGCTCAACATCGACAACCGTTCGATGCACCTCAACTACGAACTCATGCTCGTCATATTCGACTCCGGCTTCACGCGCTCGCTCGACGACCTCATGATCGAGTACGAGTCGAAGAGCCGACGCCTCGATGCGGCCGCCTGGCGGAAGCGTCCGCTCAAGAACCGCATCAAGGAAGGCGCAAGCTACTTGATTTCCCCGCTGCTCTAGGCGGCCGAAGCAAAAGAAGGCAAAAATCCCGTCGGGCGTTCGTCCGGCGGGATTTTCTTCTGCGCAACGCAAACGAAGCGCTCATCTTCAGACTTCTTCCGCGTCTTCAACGTCTCTCATGCTGCGGCGGCGCAGATCGCTTTCCAGCGAACGGCGGCGGGCTTCGCCGTGCATGTCCGAATAGGCGCTGCGCGAATACTGCGCGCGGGCAGCAGCCTCGGCACGCTCCATGGCTTCGCGGAAATTGCGCACGTCCTCGCTTTCGCCGCCCATCTTGAGCCTGAGCCAGTTCCAGCCCCACAGAATAAGCACGATGACGCAGACGGCAAGAACGATTCCCAAAAGAACCGGCAGGAAAAAGATGATCAGACCGACGACCATCGCGAGCATCGCCAAGCCGACGATCCAGCTGACGAGAGGATTTCCTCCCGGACCGGGAAAAATAAAAACTGGCATGGATTTGCTCTCCTAATGGGCCACTCTGCCGTTGTGTTGTCTTGCTGAATTCAGCTCAGGATCGAGCCTCTCATGAATCGGCACCGTCAATGAAGAACCTGAAAAGCCGCATGATTCCTTCCGCATATTAAAAGTATATCGGCCAAATTGAAACGCCCCGCGGGCAGACGTCAAAAGCAAGGCATCGCCTCACAACAATGATTTCTTTTGATTTTCATCGCCTCAAAAGCATCCGGGCCGTCGTTTTGCAAAAATTCCTTGCGATTTTCCGGCCGCTCGGACCAACGACAAGACCGGCAACCGAACAGAGGCGCCGGCAGCCAGGCGATGCAGGTCGTCGTCGGCCGCACGCTCGATGTCGGACGCGAGTCTGAACGGCGCCTGTCTGCTTCCATTTCCTTCAAAGACTGAGCCCCGCGCTTCCAGCGGTTCTTCCGCCTGCGCTTGGGCGAGATCAATGCGCGGCTTGGGATTCGGACCGACAGGGCGAAAGCATGGAGACGCCGCTTCGCGGCATGAAAAAGCATCCTCAAATGCCAAGCGGAAAAAGCAGAAAGAATCCGCTGAAATTTCCAATAAATCGCTTCCTTCGAAATTCAGCAGACTTTCAGGGGCGCCCGCTCATGCGCCGCCTTCGACTTCGAAAATGCCCTGCGCGCCGAGGCTTCTCTCAAGCTCGGCGCATCGGTCCGCAAACACGGCGGAGCATCATCATGAGGGCGTCTCCATTTCGGCGCGCGCGGCAGAATCATCCAGAGAACCGATGCCGACGGTCTCTTGAGGAAAAAGCGCATCAGGGCGGCATTCTTCATTTGATTTTGCGCAAGCTCTGCATGGATCCGAAGAATGGGGGCTTCCGCAAAGATTTATTCGGAAGGATCACGCGCAGCATGTTGAATGAACGGCCGTTCACCGTCGTTTTACCCCATTCTGCCAATCCGCATTCGGCCGTGAAGCTGATTGCTCAATCGGCATCATGCCCGACCGCCGTCTCATCGACCCAATGAATCGCGGCCCCTCGAGCTGGGCCCGCTCGGCTGCTGCAGGATGCCGCCCGCTTTTCCGCTGCGGCGCCCGCCGATCATTCTGCCCCGACGGGTCCGCAAAGCGAAGCCGCCCGTTCAGCCTCCAAGGATTTTCGTCGACGATCAGATTGCGGATCTCCCGCGCCTGCTCGGCTCCGGCGCCCTTGAGGCGGCGTCGGGCGTCTGCCGCGCCAATATTCCGGCAGCCCACGAGATTTGCCGACGCTTGAGTCTCTCCGAATCGAACCATGCCGCATCGATCATGACGGCGTCTTCCTCTCTTTCGTCGATTCGATCGGCGCGGCCGGCGCTTTTAGGCGTGCGTGCGGCTCGCTCATTTGCCTTTCGCGTTGACGAGCCGCTGCTCGAGAACCAAACCGTTGCCGGCATCCATGAGCAGGCAACGCGGAGGCTGTCCTGAGGCATTGCGCTGCGCGGCTTGGGATTCAGTCTGGCAAGGCATGGAGGCTCCTTTTCGCGGCATGCGCAGGCATCATGCCGGAGTGCAGGAAAAATCCGCTGAAATTTCAAAAAGCCGTCTCGAAATTCAGCGGATTTTCTGGAGTGCTTGTGCGTCGGCCCTGGCTGCTGGCTGAATAGCATGCCAATCTTTTGAAGTTGGGAAAATTCAGTTTCTCATTTCGAAAATTCCGAAATGAGTGCGGCAGGCGTAGAATGCACGTTCGATCCATTCTCAGCACGCGGAGCCTGCCGCCGTGATCCCCATTTCGACCTTGCCGACATGAAGCTCCTTGCGCACGGTGCGAGAGGCGGCGAAGCACTTTTCAAATTGCCGAGACGAACTCGTTGCAATCGGGCTGCAGTCGGCTCTTTCGGACGTCATCAAAGCGCGCGAAGCGGGCAGGGTGATCCGCAAGAAGACGAACGGCGCCGCAATTTCGTTTGTGGGATGCAGTGCGGGCGTGAGCATTATTCCGAAGAGCTCCTTCATCAAAGACGTCGGCCAAATCTGCGCGGCCGCGCTCGACTGCGGCTTGGCGAAGCGCATGGCGCGAGCCTGCGTGCGCCGAGGCCGCATCAGCATCATGCCGATTCCAAAGGAGCTCGCGTGGATTGCCGATGGACGGACTGGATGACGGCCATGACCGAACACGAAAGGAACTTATCGACGCCGGCCCTTCCCGGCATGCTCTTCACTGCGGCCTTTCTCTTCGCGGCGCTTCTGATGCGCGGTCCCGTCACGTCGATCGGCCCCATTGCTGCGGGCGTGATGGAAGCGTTCGGGATCGGCCCGGCCGAATACGGGCTTCTCGCGGCAGTCCCGATTGCCGCCTTCGGCGCCTTTTCCTTCGTCGGGCCCATTCTCGAGGAGCGTCTCGGACTGCGGCTTGCAATCGCGGCCGCGCTTCTGATGCTCGCCGCCGGCGCTTTGGGACGCATCACGAGCATCTGGACGGTGATGCTTCTCGCCACCGTCTTCGTGGGCGGCAGCATTGCGCTCCTCAATGTCTGCATGCCCGTCGTCGTGCGCGCCGTGTACATGAAGAAAATCGGCTTGATGATGGGAATCTACACGGGCGTCGTCGGTCTTTCAGGGTCTATTGGCGGACTCACGTCGGCACCTCTTTTCTCCGCTTTTGAAACGCTCAAGGCCCCGATGGGCGCCTGGGCGGCTGCGGCCCTCATCGGCGCTGCTGCCTGGCTCCTGTTTGCGCGGGATCGGCGCATTGAAAGACGAGGAAGCGCTTCGCCCAAGAGCATGAGGGAGAGCGGCGCAGCTAAAATCGGGTTCCTTTCGCTC
>CAZUXQ010000132.1:0-5186 GCA_964624425.1 uncultured Sutterella sp. | reverse complement strand
CAGAGAGAGCTCCGGAGCGATGCGCAGGTACATGTCCATGTCGAGCGCGGTGTGGTGCGTAATGAAGGGCTTGGCATTGGCTCCGCCCGGAAGCGGATGGAGCATCGGGGTTTCGACTTCGAGGAAGCGATGCTTGAGCATAAAGCTGCGGATTGCGGAAATTGCTTTCGAGCGAATGAGGAAGCGGTTGCGCGACTCTTCATTCATGATGAGGTCGACATAGCGCTGGCGGTAGCACATTTCCGTGTCCTGCAGGCCTTTGTGCTTGTCGGGCAGCGGACGGATGCTCTTCGTCATGAGACGGATCGTCTTCACGCGGATGGCGAGGTCGCCCGCCTTGGTGCGGAAGAGCACGCCCGTGCAGGCGACGATGTCGCCCAAGTCAAAGGTCTTGAAGGCGGCATAGGCTTCGTCGCCCACTTCGTTCTTCTGAACGAAGTACTGCATCGTGCCCGTGAAGTCGCGAAGCGTGGCGAAGCTTGCCTTGCCCATGACGCGCTTCAGCATCATTCGACCCGAGCAGGCCACTTCGGGAGCGAGTTCTTCGAGCTCTTCGATCGTCTTGTCGGCGTATTTTGCCTGCAGATCTCCGAATAGATCCTTGCGAACAAAGTCGTTCGGGAAGGCGACGCCCGCCTTGCGAAGCTTCGCAAGCTTGGCGCGGCGTTCGGCGATGATGTGGTTTTCGTCTTCCGCTGCGGCCGGGCTGGCGGCCGTTTCGTTTTCTGTCATTGCTGTGTTGTCCTGAAAATTGCTGCGCCGA
This sequence comes from uncultured Sutterella sp., assembly GCA_964624425.1. GTDB lineage: Bacteria > Pseudomonadota > Gammaproteobacteria > Burkholderiales > Burkholderiaceae_F > Sutterella. Next base: position 4,423 of record CAZUXQ010000132.1, on the reverse strand, counting down.
GAATGCCGATCGGCGCAGCCGAGAAGGGAATTGAGCGCTCTTGACGAGTGAATCTGTTCAAAATTGAGCTTGAGTTCTCTGCGTCGATCAGCCTGCGGCGGCTGTGCCGCCGATGTTCTGCTTCAGGGACGCTTCGATGAATTGGTCGAGGTCTCCGTCGAGAACAGCGCCGGCATTGCCGGTTTCGACCGACGTGCGAAGATCCTTCACGCGGGACTGGTCGAGCACGTAGCTGCGAATCTGATGGCCCCAGCCGATGTCGGACTTCGACTCTTCGAGCTTCGTCTGCGCTTCCATGCGCTTTCGCATTTCAAGCTCGTAGAGCTTGGCTTTGAGCTGCTGCATGGCCTTTTCTCGATTGCGGTGCTGAGAACGGTCGTCCTGGCAGATCGTGATGATGCCGGTCGGGACATGATGGATTCGCACGGCAGATTCGGTCTTTTGAATGTGCTGGCCGCCCGCGCCCGAAGCACGGAAGACGTCGATCTTGAGGTCGGCGGGGTTGATCTCGATTTCGATCGAGTCGTCGACTTCCGGATAGACGTACACGGACGAGAAGGAGGTGTGGCGGCGGGCGTTTGAGTCGAAGGGACTCTTGCGCACGAGGCGGTGAATGCCTGTTTCGGTGCGAAGCGTGCCGTAGGCCCATTCGCCTTCGATGTAGAGCGTGGCCGACTTGATGCCCGCAACTTCGCCCGGGGTTTCTTCTTCGAGAGTGACCTTGAAGTCCTTGCGTTCGGCGTAGCGCATGTACATGCGCTCGATCATGCTCGCCCAATCCTGAGCTTCCGTGCCGCCCGCACCAGCCTGAATTTCAAGGTAGCAGTTGGCCGAGTCCATCGGCTGATTGAACATGCGCTTGAATTCGAGTCCGGCGACTTCTCGCTCGATCTTTTCGATGTCAAGGCCCACGGCTTCGACGGTTTCATAATCTTCTTCGGCCATGGAAAGCTCGAAGAGGTCGGCCGCATCATTGACGCCCGAGGCAAGTCGGCTGAAGCTGCCGACGATGTCGTCGAGGAGCTTCTTTTCTTTGCTCACTTCCTGAGCGTGCTTGGGATCATTCCAGAGGTTGGGGTCTTCAATCTCGCGATTGACTTCTTCGAGGCGGCGTGCTTTGCGGTCGACGTCAAAGATACCCCCGTAAGTCGATCAAGCGGCTGCGGAGGTCGTCGATGGCGTTCTGGATTTGATTGATGCGTTCAGCTTCCATTTCGGCAGGTATCCTCATGCGCACAATGCGCGTAAGTTGATGCATATCGGTTCCGGGACGCCCGAGCGGCACCCCGTCGGGGCAAAATTAAAATTATATCGCTTTGATGCACGGGCAACTGTTGCAAGCGAGTCGAAAATTCTTGCAAAATCACGGCTTCAAATGACTCGGAACGAAGAAAAGCGGGATGCCGTTCGATTGCTGCGCGCCGTCCTGCTTTTGAGAAGATGTTCTCGTGAATGCGCTCGCTTTCAGTTATTCTGCGGCTTCCACGACAAGCTGCATCGTGCGCCGTCCTCGAAATTCGTTGATGCAGGGGCGGTACGCAATTTTCGCGCGCTCGAGAAGCGGCGTGCGGCGCCGAAAGAAGATCGCGTCGAAGCGCGAGCTTCCGAGGCGCAAAGAGAGCTTCAGATGTGCGTCTTTGAGAAGCGTCTGATTGAGAACGGCGAATTCGTTTGCAAAGAGCGGCGCTTCGAAGCCCTGGCCCCAGATCTGCTCGTCGATCGAGGCGACGAGCCGTTCGGTGATTTCGTCGGGCGCGAGTCCGCCGTCCGTGAGAATGATGCGCTCGAACGCGGAAGCGTCGCAGTTTTCTCGAACGACGCGCTCGAAGGCGTCTGAAAATTCGGCGAACGAGTCCGCTCGAATCGAAAGGCCGGCAGCCATGGCGTGACCGCCGAAGCGAAGCACTGCGCCCGGGAGCGCCTTGGCGACGAGGTCGAGCGCGTCCCGCAGGTGAATGCCCGGGATCGAGCGGCCGGACCCCTTAAGTTCGCCCGATTCGGCAGGCGCGAAGACGATGGTCGGGCGGTGGATCTTTTCCTTCATTCGGGCGGCGACGAGCCCCACGACGCCTTCGTTGAAGCGTTCGTCGAAGAGCGTTATCGTCGCGCGGCTTTCGGCGCCGATTTGAGCGATCTGCGCTTCGGCGGCCTGCTGCATTTCGACTTCGAGCTCGCGGCGTTCGGCATTGATGTCGTTCAGGCTCTGCGCGAGGAGCAGCGCTTCTTCGGGCGCGTCCGACAGGAGGCATTCGATGCCGTTTTCCATTGAGCCGATGCGGCCCGCAGCATTGATGCGCGGACCGAGCGCAAAGCCGAAATCGCGCACGCTTGCCTTCGCCATGTCTTTTCCCGAAATGCTGAAGAGCGCTGCGATGCCCGGATGGGTGCGGCCGCGGCGGATGCGCTGCAGCCCTTGCGAGACAAGGATGCGGTTGTTCTTGTCGAGCTTCACGACGTCGGCGACCGTTCCCAAGGCGACGAAGTCGACGAGTTCGTCGAGCCTCGGCTGCGTGGCCGTGGTGTAGATGCCGCGCTCGCGCATGAGCGCGCGCAGCGCAAGGAGCACGTAGTAGATGACTCCCACGCCTGCAAGCGTCTTCGACGGGAAGGCCGAAGAGGCGAGATTCGGATTGACGATGCAGAATGCGCGGGGAAGCTCGGCGCCCGGCAGGTGGTGATCCGTCACAATGACGTCGATCCCGAGCGAATTGGCGCGCTCGACCGCGGCTGCGGACGATATGCCGTTGTCGACCGTAAGAATGATCGAGGGCTTCGGATTTCGCGCCGACACGATGTCGACCGCCGTCGTCGTCAGACCGTAGCCGTGAAGCACGCGGTCGGGCACGAAGTAGTCGGCGGCGATTCCGAACATGCGGAGGCCGCGAAGCGCAACGGCGCAGGCTGTCGCCCCGTCGCAGTCGTAGTCGGCGACGATCGTGATGCGTTCGCCCTTTTCGCGTGCGGCAAGAAGACGTTCGGCGGCTTCTCTCGCGCCTTCGAGACGTTCTGGCGGAAGCATGCCGTGCCAGTTCTGCTCGAGGTCGTTGGGCGACGAGATGCCGCGTGCGGCAAGCGCACGGGCCAGCGGCGGCAGAAAGCCGCTTTGTTCGAGCCGCTCCGCCGCATAGAGGTCGTAGGGTCTCGACAGAATCTTCGTCATGCCGCGTTCTCCGAATTAGTGTTTTCGAGAAACTGATCTGCAAGCCAAAGCGCCGGATCGAGTCCCTTCTTCTGCCTCAAGGAGAGGACGCAGGAGAGAAATCCGGACTTCTGTGGCGGCAGCGTGAGCGCTCCGCCTGCGCCAAAGGTGACGATGAGTTCATCGGCGAAGACGAGATTTTTTGCTTTGGCGCTTTCGCGAAGCTTTTCGATGCGCTCTACAACCTTCGGGAGACGCATCTCCCATTCGGTCCAGTCGCCCTTGAGCCAAGGCTCGTAGAGGTCGTCGAGGACCGCTGCGGCATCGCCCGGCGGCATGTCGGGCCAGACGAGAGTTTTCGCAAAAGGCTTCACGCGGAATGCCGGGATGCCGGCGGCAAGCGCCCACCCTCGCACGGCCGGATCGTCGGAAAGAAGCGCGCGGAACCGGCTCGGCGGATAGAAGGATTCGTCCTTGGCGGCACTCGACGCCCAAAAGGCCGAAATGCGGGGACGGCCTTCCCGAACGCGCTTTTCATTGATGGCGGCGCATTTTTCGCTCGATGCGAGAAGCGCTTCGAGAGAGGTCAGAACACGCGCGACTTTCGCGGCGTCGCGGCAGGTCATGCCGCAGCGAAGCGCTTCCTGCCAAGTCGGAGCGCCGTTGCCCAAAAGCGAATGAGCGGGTGCGGCGCAAAGCGAAAGCGTCTCCTTGGCGTTTGCGGGCGAGAGGAAGAGCGCGTTTCCGCACATGAACAGACGCAGGCCTTCAGCTTCGACAGCCGGCGACAAAGCAAAGACGAGAGGGAGAAGTTCGTCGTCGGCAAGTTCGGTCAAGGCGTCGACCGCTCCGGATTCGGCAATCGATACGGGGCGCAGAAGCGCGAGTTCGCGGTCGAGCTGCGGGCCGCCCGCAACGCGCCAAAGCGCGGCGGATTCAAGCGGATCGCCCGACCGGCGGGCGAGCGCTTTCCAGAGCCAGCACCAATGCGGGGTTCTTTCGAAAAACGGATTCTCGACAAGGCGCTGCGCGACGGGTGCGCCTCGGCCCGAGCCTAAAAAGCGGAGCGCGTCCCGAACGTTGGAATGTGCGTGTTGGAGGACGTCCGCGGCGGTTTTCTTAGGCAGACGCAGTCCGGGGATCAGAAAGAAGAGTGTCGACATAGTGGCTGATTCTACATGTGCCGGGTGCCGGCGCCGAATCAAGACTTTCTGAGCCGGGGCTGACGCATTTCAGCGGATTCTTCCAGCTTTTCGCACATGACGCCTGCGATGCTTTTGCATG
>CAZUXQ010000131.1:0-5218 GCA_964624425.1 uncultured Sutterella sp. | reverse complement strand
GCTCTTCGGCCGCCGGGAAATCATTCGGATGAGCCGCTCCGTCGGATTCGGTTCCGCGCCCCTTTCGGCACAACACCTCGAGCGTTGCCGCATAAGCTTCGAAAAGGCCGGGGAGCGGATCTTCGCGCGCGGTCATGCGAAGAAGAAGCTCATTCACGTAGAAGCCCGAGAGAAGCGCTTCGCCCGTCAGAGGCGACCAGGCGCCGAGCCATTGGGCTCGGACAAGCACCTTTGCCTCATTTTTCCCCGACCACGCGAATATCAGCGGCGTAAAAGTCGTGAGAAGCCCCCGCAGCTGCGAGGAAGCGCGCTTCGCGCCCTTGGCGATCAAAAAGACTCGGCCGTAATGAAGCGCAAGCACGTCGAGCAGAAGACTCGACTCGCTCCATGGACGCGTATGGAGGATGAAGCCCGGTTCGTTCGCAACGCGCTTCGGCATGCCCTCGGCGGCTTTTCGACCGGCGCCTCGGGCATCCGACTCAATCGCTTGAAGAATGCGTTCCGCCGCGGCCGATCGAAGCGGCAGGCTTTCCAAACCCAGGCGGCCGGCGGCGGCATCCGCTCGATCCAGCGAAGAACATGGCAGAGAGGCCGCCGCATGAGAAGAGACGAACGGCAAGGAAAGCGCAACCGGTTCTTCGGCCTCGGCCGCTCCTTCGGAAGAAGCAGAAAGGCTCGGAGGGCTCTTCGATTCAGGCGCAGTCCGCACTTCGTCCATTACTCAATCCTTGTCTGAATGCGCGTTGCAGAAAAGCGATCCCGCCGATCTGCATGTCCGCGCAATTCGAATTAATTGTAGCCGAGCGACTTCATCGCCTTGAGGTCGTCGGACCAGCCGCGACGCACGCGCACCCAGACTTCGAGGTAGACGCGCTTGCCGAGCTGTTCGGCAATGTCCGCGCGCGCAAGACGCGAAATTTCGCGCAGCTTTGCGCCGCCTTCTCCGATGACGATCGGCTTGTGGCTCTCGCGTTCGACGATGAGGGTCGCGATGATGTCGACGCCCTCTTCTGCTTCCTGCCACTTGTCGATCGTCACGGCGATGCCGTAGGGCAGTTCGTCGCCGAGAAGGCGGAAGGCCTTTTCGCGAATCGTTTCGGCGGCAAGGAATCGAGGCGAGCGGTCGGTGAAAAGCTCCGGATCAAAGTACGGAACGCTTTCCGGCAGAAGCTTCTCAATTTCTTCGAGAAGCTCGTCGAGCTGCTTGTTCTTCTCGGCCGACACCGGCACGATCGCCGCAAAGGGATAGCGGCTCATCGATTCCGCCATGAGCGGAAGAAGCGCGTCGCGGCTCTTCGAAAGATCGATCTTGTTGATGGCGAGGATGACGTTTTCGGCATTTTCCGGAAGGAGCTTCAGAACTTCAAGATCCAGCGGACGCCAGCCCGCCGACTCGATGACGAAGACAACGGCGTCTGCGTCTCCCAGAGTCGAGCGCACCGAACGATTCATGCGGCGCGCGAGCTGGTTCTTCGCCTTCGTTTGGAAGCCCGGCGTATCGACGAAAATGAACTGCGCCATGTCCTTCGTCACGACGCCCAGAACGCGGTCGCGCGTCGTCTGAGGCTTCTTCGACGTGATCGACACCTTTGCACCGATCAGATGATTGATGAGCGTCGACTTCCCGACGTTCGGCCGGCCGACGACGGCGACATGCCCGCAGCGAAAGCCTTCCGGCATCTTGGGCGCAAGCGAATTCGATGCCTGAAGCATCGCTTCGAGCTCCTCGGCGCTCTGCGGCGCGGCATCTTCGATGTCTTCGTCGAGCTTTTCTTCGGGCATTAGTTTTCCGGTCATCAGTCAGCCCCTTTTTTCCGTCAGGCTTTGGCCGGCGAAACGCGCGGCTCGGCAAGCTTGAGCGCTTCGAGCGCGGCTTCCTGCTCGGCCTGGCGGCGGCTCGTGCCCCTGCCGATCGTCGCGATGCCGAACGCGTCGATGCGGCATTCGCACTCGAACGAGCGCGCGTGCGCGGCGCCCATGATGCGAAGAACGGCGTATTCCGGACGCGGCAGATGCGCGCCCTGAAGGAGTTCCTGCAGAAGCGTCTTCGGATCCTTGCTGAAGGTAGCCGGCGTCAGCGCCGACAAAATCGGTTCGTAGACGCGCAGCACGACGCGCTGCGCTTCGTCGAAGCCCGCTTCGCGAAACACTGCGCCGAAGATCGCCTCCATTGCGTCGGCGAGGATCGACGCGCGGCGCGAGCCGCCCGTTTTGAGTTCGCCCTCGCCCATGTAGAGAAAGTTCGAGATGTCGAGCCTCTTGGCGATGTCGTAGAGCGTCTTTTCGCAGACGAGATTCGCGCGCACGCGCGAGAGCTCGCCTTCCGTGAAATGCTGGTCGCGCAGGAAGAGCGCGTAGCCGACAACGCAGTTCAAAACCGAATCGCCCAGAAATTCAAGGCGCTCGTTATGGTCCGCGGCGAAGCTGCGGTGCGTCACCGCACGGCGCAGAAGCTTCTGATCCTTGAAGCGGTATCCGATGCGTTCTTCCAACACGCTTAATGGAAGCATTTTCGTAGTTGTCCTTTTTGCGTTGTCTTCCGTCGATCAGCGGAAAGAACCGATGCGGGTCATGTCGCCGAAATTGGCCCAGATGAAGACCGCGCGGCCGACCAAGTTTTCGTCGGGCACAAAGCCCCAGTAGCGGCTGTCTTCGCTGTTGTCGCGATTGTCTCCCATGACGAAATAGCTGTCGGCAGGCACCTTGCAGATGAAGCCGCGGTCGTTGTATTCGCAGGTCGGCGCCTTGCGGATGATGCCCTGCGCAGGCACCCGGCTCGGACGGCGATGATCGGCCGCCATCAGATGATTCACGTCGCCCAGCGCTTCATCGCGTTCGCTCAGCGTCGCCATCGAGCTTTCGTCGATGAAGTCGCGAGGATTGCTCTGCTTTTGCTCTTCGCCGTTGATGTAAAGCACCTTGTCGCGGTATTCGACCGTGTCGCCCGGAAGACCGATCACGCGCTTGATGAAATCGACGCTCGGATCGACCGGATAGCGGAAGACGACGACGTCGCCGCGCTTGGGCGAACCGAGATCGATCACCTTCGTGTTGAGAACCGGCAGACGAATGCCGTAATCGTATTTATTGACGAGAATGAAGTCCCCAATATGCAGCGTCGGCAGCATCGAACCCGACGGGATGCGGAAGGGTTCGAAGAGGAAGCTGCGTAGCAGGAAGACGAGCACGATCACCGGGAAGAGGCCGGCCGTATATTCGAGCCACCAGGGCTGGCGCAGCGTTTTCTCGACGATCGCCCTGCGCTCGTCGACGACGGCCGATTCGCCGCGCTTCAATGCTTCTTCGTTTTCGCGCTCGAAGAGCGCTGCAGCCTTCTCGGCTCTGGCGCGGCGCTCCGGCAGGAACTTCGTGCGCTCGAGCACCCAGAAGACGCCCGTGAAGACGGAAAGCAGGAAAAGAATCAATGTGAAATTCATTTTGAGGTCAACCTGCGGGAAAGGCCCGACTTGCGCCGCAGCCGCTGCAGGGAATGCCCGGCTTCGGCGCGGCTTCGACAAATTTGTTCCGACGGCTACTTCTCGTCCACCTGCAGAATCGCGAGGAAGGCTTCCTGCGGAATCTCCACGCTGCCGACCTGCTTCATGCGCTTCTTGCCGGCCTTCTGCTTTTCCAAAAGCTTGCGCTTGCGCGTGATGTCGCCGCCGTAGCATTTCGCAAGCACGTTCTTGCGAAGCGCCTTGACATTCTCGCGCGCGATGATGTTGGCGCCGATCGCGGCCTGAATGGACACTTCATACATCTGCCGCGGGATGAGGCTTCTCAAGCGCTGCACGAGTTCGCGGCCTTTGAAGACCGCATTCGAGCGGTGCATGATCGACGAAAGCGGATCGACGCGGTCGCCGTTGATGAGAATGTCGACGCGAACGACATCCGCTGCGCGGTATTCCTTGAATTCGTAGTCCATCGACGCATAGCCGCGCGTGAGCGACTTCATGCGGTCGAAGAAGTCGAGAACGATTTCGGCAAGCGGCAGATCGTAGGTGAGATGCACCTGGCGGCCGTGGTAGGCCAAATTCGTCTGCACGCCGCGCTTTTCCTGGCAGAGCTTCATGACGGCGCCCACGAATTCGTTCGGCACGAAAATCGTCACCGCATCGATCGGCTCGCGGATTTCGTCGATCTTGTCGACGGGGGGCAGCTTCGATGGGTTCTCCACCTGCACGACTTCGCCGTTCGTCATCAGCACTTCGTAGACCACGGACGGAGCCGTCGTGATGAGGTTCATATTGTATTCGCGCTCGAGACGCTCCTGAACGATGTCCAAGTGCAGAAGTCCGAGGAATCCTGCGCGGAAGCCGAAGCCCAGCGCCTGAGAGACTTCCGGCTCGAAGCGAAGCGCGGCGTCGTTCAGCTGCAGCTTCGTCAATGCGTCGCGAAGCGCATCGTACTGATTCGATTCCACCGGATAAAGTCCCGCGAACACCTGCGGCTTCACGGCCTTGAAGCCGGGAAGCGGCTCTTCGGCGGGCTTTTGCGCAAGCGTAATCGTGTCGCCCACGCGCGCGTCCTTCAATTCCTTGATGCCGGCGACGACGAAGCCTACTTCTCCCGCCGACAGCATCTGGCGCATCTGGCTCTTCGGCGTGAAGACGCCTACCTGTTCGACCAGGTGATTGGCCTGCGTCGCCATGAGCGTGATCTTGTCCTTCGTGCGCAGCGTGCCGTTCACGACGCGCACGAGCATGACGACGCCCACGTAGTTGTCGAACCACGAGTCGATGACGAGGGCCTGCAGGGGCGCCGCGGGATCGCCCTTCGGAGGCGGCACGCTGCGCACGACGCGTTCGAGAATGTCGTCGATTCCCATGCCGGTTTTGGCCGAACAAGGAATCGCATCCGTCGCGTCGATGCCAATCACGTCTTCAATTTCTTCAGCGGCCGCTTCCGGATCGGCGCTCCCGAGATCCATCTTGTTGAGGACCGGAATCACCTCGACGCCAAGATCGATCGCGGTGTAGCAGTTCGCGACCGTCTGCGCTTCGACCCCCTGCGTCGCATCGACGACGAGAAGCGCGCCTTCGCAGGCCGAGAGCGAGCGGCTCACTTCGTAGGAGAAGTCCACGTGCCCCGGGGTGTCGATGAGATTGAGCTCATAGATCCGGCCGTCCTTGGCCTTGTACTTGAGCGCCGCAGTCTGAGCCTTGATCGTGATGCCGCGCTCGCGCTCGAGATCCATGCTGTCCAGGACCTGCTCGCC